>JBBQMQ010000298.1:0-5720 GCA_038329115.1 Bacteroidales bacterium | reverse complement strand
GCCATTATCGATTGTCGGTTAGGTGGCCCCAATTATTATTTCGGCAAATTGGTGCAAAAACCGTTTATTGGAGAAACAGAACGCAAATTAAACAACGAAGATTTAGTCAGAGCATTAAAAACAAATCAGTTAAGTGAAGTTTTCATGCTTATTGCAGTCATAATCACAATCTATAGCATTCACTCATTTATTTAAATATTACGATGAAAAACAAGAATTTACTACTTCTACTTGTCATTGTTTTGCTAATTACCGCATGCGTAAATACAAGTAAGAATGACAATAAGATATCAGAAGGTCGCAAAATTGAATCAAAAATTAATTATGCAAGAGGCTTTAAAATAGAACATTACACAGATTACACCAAAATTGTTGTTCGCAATCCGTGGAACACAACTCGAACACTCGAAACCTATATTCTGATTGATAGAAACAAACCAATCCCCAAAAAACTGCCTCAAGGAAGCATTGTAAGAGTTCCTGTTGAGCGTGTGGCTACGTGCTCGGCCATATTTGCTGGAGAATATAAACAGCTGGGCGATATTCGTAAAATTGTGGCGGTGAGTGAACCCGAATATGTTTATATTCCTGAAATTACTGAAGGAGTAGCTAATGGTAAAATCACCAATTTGGGAATGAACATTTCGTTGAATGCAGAAAAATTAATTGCTTCAAAAATAGATATTTTAGTTGTATCACCATTTGAAGAATCAATGCACGACAGGTTTAAAAAGGTCGGTGTTTGTGTGGTGAAAGATGCTTCATACATGGAGGAATCGCCACTCGGACGCACTGAGTGGATTAAATTCGAAGCTGCTTTCTTAGGAAAAGACTCGTTGGCGAATGCGATTTTCGCTACAATTGAAAAACGATACAACGACCTCTGTACTAAAGTAAAAGCTACTAAAGACCGTCCAACAGTTTTTAATGATAAAAAAACCGGCGACACCTGGTACGTTGCAGGTGGTAAAAGCTACATGGGCAATTTTATGAAGGATGCAGGTGCTGAATATATCTGGAAAGACCTAAAAGACACAGGTTCATTGCCTTTTTCATTCGAAAAAGTGTTTGCCAAAGCAATCAACGCTCAATTCTGGCTAATAAAGTATAACAATGTCCAGTCTAATATGACTTTAGCGCAATTAGGAGATGAATATGAACTTTATAAGAATTTTGCATCATATAAAACAGGAAATGTGTTTGCTGTAAATTCCGGTATAACTGCATTTTACGAGGAAGCCCCATTAGAACCAGATATTGTTTTATCGGATTTGGTGAGCATTTTTCACCCCGAAATACTCCCAGGTTACAAACCTAAATACTATTTAAAACTAAAATAAATTTTTTATGAAAAACGTACTCTGCTCGTGGAGTGGTGGCAAAGACTGCTGCTACGCACTTTTGGAAGCAAAAAGACTAGGTTATAATCCTGTTTTACTGCTCAATATGATGGATGATGATGATGCTAAAACATCCAGATCACATGGTCTTCCTGTTGAAATTCTGAAGCAACAAGCCAAGGCAATGAATATGGAACTAATGGCCATTCCAACTTCACGCGAAAATTACGAAGACAACTTTATTAATGCCTTGAAAAAATCTAAGTTTGAATACAATATTGAAGGTGTGGTGTATGGCGACATTGATTTGTGGGCTCATCGCGAATGGCAGGAACGGATTTGCAAAATTGTAGGGCTTGAACCGATTATACCTTTGTGGGAACGCAAACGAGCTAACTTAGCAAATGAGATTGTGGCTATAGGGATTGAAAGCGTAATTGTAGCATGCAACGAAACAATGGGCGAAAAATACATAGGTAAAACATATTCGTTAGAAATGATTGAAGAGCTGAAAGCCATGTCCATTTGCCCCTGCGGCGAAGACGGCGAATTCCACTCATTGGTGGTAAACAGTCCGTTGCACCACTATAAAGTTCAAATTCCATACTCAACAACAAGTTTCAGGGAGGGTTTTCACTTTATCGATTGGAAAATAAATTAAATTAACCACTTACAATGCAAAAAATAGTATTAATTACTGGCGGTCAGCGTTCCGGTAAAAGCAGTTACGCTCAAAAACTGGCACTTTCGCTTTCGTCAAATCCGGTTTATTTGGCCACTTCTGCCGTATGGGATGAAGAACACCGCCAACGCATTGAACGCCATAAACGCGACCGCGGAGCCGAATGGACAAATATAGAGGAGCTTACCGAATTGCAAAACATTAATATTGAAGGAAAAGTAGTTGTGATAGACTGCATTACACTTTGGTCGACAAACTTTTTCAACAATACAAATGGCGATGTTCAAACCTCATTATCAGCTGTTATTGATAGATTTAATCAGTTCGTTCAGCAAGATGCTACCTTCATTTTTGTGACTAATGAAATTGGTTTAGGTGGCATTTCGGCAAACGACTTACAACGCCGGTTTACCGACCTGATCGGTTGGGTTAATCAACACATTGCTGGACAAGCCCATGAAATAGTTTTAATGGTTTCAGGAATACCTGTATATATTAAGTAAAATTATAAATCAAATTAGTATGCAACAACAAACATTCAACATTCAAACGCCCGAAAAGCGAATCGTTCCTTATCTGATTGAAAAAATTGATAATCTCACCAAACCTAAAGGATCACTGGGTCGCTTGGAAGAACTATCCATTCAAATAGGCACCATTCAACAAACCCTCTCACCAACTCTTAAAAACCCCAATCACATTATTTTTGGTGGTGACCATGGCATTACTGCCGAAGGTATAAGTTTTTCACCTGCTGAAGTAACACCCCAAATGGTTTTCAACTTTATGGAGGGTGGAGCAGGAATCAATTTTCTGGCTCGTCAGCATAATATTAAAATGAAAGTAGTAGATGCTGGAATCAATTACGATTTCGATGTTTTAGATAGCCTTGTAGATTTAAAAGTACGTAAAGGAACCCGAAACTATTTGTTCGAAAAAGCAATTACACAAGAAGAATTTGACTTATGTATTGAACGCGGAGCACAAATCGTAAAAGAATGTCACAATGAAGGATGTAATGTGATTAGTTTTGGTGAAATGGGAATTGGAAATACATCGTCTTCGTCCATGTGGATGAGTTGCCTGACCGGTATTCCGCTAGATAAATGTGTTGGTGCCGGTAGTGGATTTGATAGTGAAGGTGTAAAAAGAAAATATACGATTTTAAAACAAGCATTAAACAATTATTCAGGCGATGGTTCTTTGATAGATATTTTGTGCTATTTTGGTGGATATGAAATGCTTATGGCAGTGGGCGGTATGCTTCAGGCTGCCGAACTAAACATGGTTATTTTGATTGATGGTTTTATTATGACAAATTGTGCTTTGGCAGCCACAAAGTTGCAACCCGAAGTGTCAGAATTCTTTATTTACTGTCATCAGGGTGATGAATCAGGACATAAATTAGTGCTGGAATATCTGGATGCAAAGCCATTATTATATTTTAATATGCGACTTGGCGAAGGTACCGGAGCACTTTGCGCTTACCCCTTGATAGACTCAGCAGTGCGTATGATTAATGAGATGAGCACTTTTAAAAATGCCAAAGTGACAAAATACTTTTAATCTATGCAAATGAAAAACATTCTTTATCAGATTGCAGCTGCCATCACGTTTTTCACCCGGATTCCAGTTTGGAAAATTATTGAAATTCCAAAAGAAAATTATCGTAAAATAATTTGTTTTTGGCCATTAACAGGCTGGATTACAGGTGGAAGTACTGCACTGGCCTTCTTAGGATTTTCAATGCTTTTCCCTCCAATATTAGCTATAATACTAGCTTTGGTGATTAAGGTATTGCTCACAGGCGGATTTCACGAAGATGGTTTGGGCGATTTTCTCGACGGGTTTGGAGGCGGAAAAACAAAAGCAGATATCTTGAGAATTATGAAAGATTCGCACATTGGCAGTTATGCACTGATAGGGATGATTTTTTATTATTTAATGCTGATAAACACATTAACAACCATACCAAAAGAACTAATTGCTACAGTCCTATTGGTTGGTGATCCCTTGTCTAAATTTAGCAGCGTCATAATGATGAATTTATTACCCTACGCCCGTACCGAAAGCGAAAGTAAAAGCAAAACGCTCTTTGATAAATTAAGTCCATTCCGTTTAATTATTGCATGTTTCTTTGGTATTATTCCAATGTCATTTTTTCTTGATGAAATTTTATGGATAAGTATGTTATCACCCATGTCTGTCATGATTTTCATGTATTACTATTCAAAGAAAAAAATTGGTGGCTATACTGGTGATATTTGTGGGGCTACAGCTTTGTTATGTGAATTGAGTTTTTTTATTTCAATTTATCTGCAAAGTAGATGAAAATAACGCTTATCAGACATACATCGGTAGATGTTGAGCCGGGAATTTGCTATGGTCAAAGCGATGTTCCGTTAGCTGAATCTTTTATCAATGAAGCTGAGTTTATTAAGCAAAAACTTCAGCAAGAAAAATTCGATGCAATTTATTGCAGTCCACTTAGTCGTTGTGTAAAACTGGCAAAACATTGTGGTTATGAAACACCAATTCTTGATAAACGCCTATTAGAACTCAACTTTGGAGATTGGGAAATGAAAGCCTGGGAGAAAATTTCTGACCCTCAACTGCAACGTTGGTATGACGATTGGATAAATGAAAAACCAACCAATGGTGAATCGTTCCAAGCATTATTGTCCAGAGTAGAAGACTTTTTAAATGAGTTCAAAACCTTACCTCAACAAGAGCTTGCAGTCTTTACACATGCTGGTGTTATCAGGGCAATTGAAATAATAAATAAACAAATTTTAATTAAAAAAGCTTTTGAGTATAAAATTGAATACGGTGATATTTTTGAGGTAAATATATAATAATTAGAAAGTAGACAGAATACTTTCAGTTGCAAATTAATGTATCGTAGAGTTAATTTACGATAATTCTTAGAAATCACTCCCCATGGTTGCGAAATATGTGGATTGAAGACCTGCTATAAAAGGAAAAGTATCTAAACATTTATCTCCGTTAACAACTTAAATATGACCGTTCAGGAATTAAAATCTGCATTTGTTTTCGCATATAACTATGAGCCCGATGCTGTTTACTTTACAATGGATCGAGTGAACCTGATTGGCGAACACTTTAATAACAACAATATTTCGGTTTTTTCAAACACTTTAAGCTTTGGGATCTATCTATTGCTCCGCAAGAACAACGAGAGATGTATTAAGCTCTGGTCGTTAAATGAACCAGAAGCTATCCAATGGAAGATAGATCAACCCATGGTTAACAAAAACAATTCATGGATAAAATATCCTATTGGAGTTATTAATCAGCTTATCAGAAGCGGTGTTGAGATTGATTCTGGATATGACATGCTTTTCTGGGGCAATATACCAAAAGAGGCAGAGTTATCTCCGTCTAAAGAATTAGAGCTAATAACAGATTTTGCATTAAAAGATCAATTGACCGAATATTTAAAACATAAAAAAACAGTAATCTCGTTTCTTGATTGGAATATTATTCCAGAGGTCTTAAATAATGAAATTCCAGAGAATCTTGCTTTAGAATTGGAAGGTTTAAAAATTATCATTTCAAATCACTACTGACCGACAAACATTTTAAAAAAAAATAGGGCAAACGCCTAAACATTCACCCTACTGTTGTATATTTGAGTTACGAAACTTAAAACAGTACAACATGAGCAAAGATATAAC
>JBBQMQ010000297.1:0-5725 GCA_038329115.1 Bacteroidales bacterium | reverse complement strand
TATATTTTGATTGCATTGTTCTAATTAGTCAGAAACTATTTATCATTCATAATTACTGAATATGAGTTTATTAAGTGATACAGGAAAATATATTTTATTGATGAAGCGGGTATTTGTTGTGCCCGACAGAGGTAAAATGTTTTTCCGTCAGTTCCCCAAGGAACTTGAAAAACTAGGTTTACAATCTTTGCCAATTGTAGCTATTATATCCATTTTCATTGGATTTATTATGACTATGCAAACCAAACTGAACACTTCAAACCCGCTCTTGCCGGTTTACACAACAGGTTTGGTGACACGTGATACGTTATTGCTGGAATTCTCCTCCACAATATTATGCCTGATTCTTGCCGGAAAAGTTGGTTCAAATATTGCTTCTGAAATTGGCACAATGCGTATTACAGAGCAAATTGATGCGCTCGAAATTATGGGAGTTAATTCAGCTAATTACCTGATTCTGCCTAAAATTATAGCCTTTGTTCTCATGATGCCTTTTTTGGTTATCTTTAGTATGGCTTTGGGTATTGGAGGTGGATATTTCGTTGGAGTTCTTACCAACATTATGACCACGGGCGATTATCTCATTGGTATTCAATATGCTTTTATACCCTATTATGTTAGTTATTCGTTGATTAAATCCATGTTTTTTGCGTTTATTATTTCATCAGTAGCCGCTTATTATGGTTATTATTCTTACGGTGGTGCACTTGATGTTGGTAAATCGAGTACAAATGCGGTTGTAAACGGAAGTATTCTGATTCTGTTTTTCAATATCCTTATCACCAAAATTATGTTGAACTAAAAGTAAGCAAAAAACGACAAAGTGTAAATTTTCTGTCTGGAATCCTGAATCTAATATCTTGGTTCTAAAATCTTATATTAAAAATGATAGAAGTAAAAAATGTAGATAAATCGTTTGATGGAAATCACGTTTTAAAAAACGTTTCAGCTGTTTTCGACACCGGAAAAACGAATATGATTATTGGTCAGAGCGGTTCGGGAAAAACGGTTTTAATGAAAAGCATAATCGGTTTGCACCGGATTGATAATGGAAAAATAGAATACGATGGCCGCAATCTGCCCGATATGCGTATGAGCGAAATTCGTATTTTACGGCGCGAAGTGGGTATGTTGTTTCAGGGTTCTGCACTTTTTGATTCGCTCAGCGTGTTGGAAAACGTAATGTATCCGCTTGAAATGTTTTCATCTTCAACAAAAGAGGAAATGACTGACCGCGCACGGTTTTGTTTGAAACGTGTGAATCTTGAAGAAAAAGCTTTTAGTTTGGCACCCTCCGAAATAAGCGGAGGAATGCAAAAACGCGTTGCCATTGCGCGTGCCATCGCTCTACAACCAAAATATTTATTTTGTGATGAACCAAATTCTGGTCTCGACCCGAAAACTTCTCTTATTATCGATCAGTTGATTCATGAAATTACACACGAGTTTGATATTACAACAATCATTAATTCACACGATATGAACTCGGTAATGGAAATTGGTGAAAATATTATTTTTATCGACAAGGGAGAAAAAGCCTGGCAAGGAAACAAAAATGATATTTTTCATGTTCATAATCAAGCACTCAACGATTTTGTTTTTGCTTCCGAATTATACAAACAAGTAAAGAAAGCAAATCAGTGATTTAGGAAACAAGGAGACAAGGAAACAAGGAAACAAGGAAACAAATTTCAGGACGATACAGATGGTTCAAAGATAAAAATTAATTGTAAAGTAAAAACAGGATTATAAACAAAAACTGTAAACAAATTTCAGGACGATACACTAACTTAATTTTCTGTCAGTAGACGGATCAGGGATAATTCAATGAAGATTATATCTTATAACGTAAATGGGATTCGGGCAGCCTTGAATAGAAATTTCAGGGAATGGCTTCTGTCCGAAAATCCGGATGTGCTTTGTCTTCAGGAAACCAAAGCTCAACCCGACCAAATAGACACATTGCTTTTTGCCGAACTTGGCTATACATCTTATTTGCATTCGGCAGAAAAGAAAGGCTACAGCGGAGTTGCCATTCTCACAAAACAAGCTCCCGATGATGTGGTTGTTGGAATGAATAATCCAAAGTTCGATGCTGAAGGTCGGGTAATTCGTGCCGATTTTGGTGATTTGACAATAATCAATGCTTATTTTCCTTCAGGGTCATCAGGCGAGATACGGCAGGCCATGAAAATAGAATTTTTGGCAGCTTTTGCGCCATTTATTGAAGAATTGAGAAAAAAAAGACCAAATCTCGTGGTTTGTGGTGATTATAATATTTGTCACAAACCTATCGACATTAATCATCCTGAACGACAGAAAGGAGTTTCCGGTTTTTTGCCCGAAGAACGTGAATGGTTAGACCAATATGAAGCTACCGGTATGGTTGATTCGTTCCGCGTTTTCGATCAACGTCCGGAACAATACAGTTGGTGGAGCTATTTGGGAGGTGCCCGATTCCGAAATGCCGGATGGCGCATTGATTATCATTGGGTAAGTGAACCCTTAAAATCACGACTAAAAAACGCTGCAATTCTTTCGGATGCCATTCATTCCGATCATTGCCCGGTAATGGTTGAAATACAGTGAATAAATTAAACGAAGGAGTATTATTGGCGTTTATCTTATAAATCCAATAGTTCCCCTTTCACAATAATTTGTCCGATAATTATAAAAAATAATAAAACTTAGTTGAACCGGTTTGTAAGACATAAATTGTTTTTAACTTTGTCAGTTCAAATAATATTGTATAAATATGAAACTTAATCAGTTCAGGTATTTTATTCCGTTACTCACTATCATTTTACTAAGTTCTTGTTTGGAAACAAACGCTCCCACTGTAGTTTCGAGCGATGCAACTTTTGTTTCATTGACTTTTGCGAAAAACGATAGTATTCCTTTTTTAAGTAGTGCAAGGTTTACGCTGGCTGCCGATGGCAAGACGATTGTAAATGTTGACTCTTTGCCTTATAAGACCAGGATTGACAGCGTCTATCCGACTTTTTCGTTTAAAAGTTCTTCGCGTGATACTCTGTTTTTTCCTGCCGGATACAAATACAAAAAAGAATCGGCAGTAATTACCGGAAAAGATACTATTGATTTTAGTAATCAGATTGATTTAATAAAAATCAGAAATTATGCTGCTGATGCTAAAACATCCAAAGATTATTTTATAAAAGTAAATGTTCATCAGGTTTACCCGGAGTTATATGTCTGGAGTAAAGTAACGAACAACATTGACTCCCATGATGCCACCAGTCAGAAAGCCATTTTGGTCAATGATACTATTTTCTATTATCAGAATAATGCAACAAATGCTTATTTGTATAAATCAACGGATGGAAGATCGTGGACAGCTCAAACGCTTACCAATTTCCCTGTAAATACTCCAATTAATGATATGCAATTTTTTAATGGAAAATTATTCTTTACGCAAAATGGCGATAAAATATATTCTTCGTTAAATAGTCGCGATTGGAATGTAAGATCCAGTTCAAATTATAATTACACATCGTTGCTTTTTATTTTAAACAATAAATTATGGGCAGTTTCTCAGTCAAAAGCTGATCTTAGTTATCATTTCTCAAGTTCAGTGGATGGTGATAACTGGTCGGATATGGGTCAGATTCCTTCAAATTTCCCTGTCAGTAATTTCGCTTCATTAGCATTTCAGAGCAGAAACGGCCACCCAAAAGCAATCGTGACAGGTGGTCTTTCTAAAACTAATGATCAATTAAAAAACAGTTGGAGTACGCTCGATGGAATTAACTGGATTGATTTTAGCATTGAAAATCATTCTTTAGACACCTTAGCTTTGGGCGCATCTATTATTTCGTACGATAATAAATTATTTGTTTTTGGATTGCGGAATGACAATCCAACTCCCAAATCACATTATAAAGTATCGAGAGATGAAGGTTTAAGCTGGCAAAGACCTGACAGTACTTATAATTATTTACCGAAAGACTTCGAACCGCGGAATAACCAATCGCTCGTTGTATTCAAACCAAGAATCTACAGTAAATATGATTCAAAACAACAAAATATAGAGTCAAACCGTATCTTTATTATTGGAGGAAAAACATCTGCATCGGTTATTAAATCAGATGTTTGGACAGGAAAATTGAACAGAAAAAGCTTTTTACTTCAATAATTTGAAAACCTGATATTTGAAAAGGTGGTTTTGGTTCAAAACCACCTTTTTTGTTAACTGAAATTATTCGTTCATATTTTTACGTACTTTTGTGCCTTCAAACCAAGAAAAAATGAAATCCTTCAAATTACTAAACACAACATCCATTCGTTTTCGTCGCTGGAGCCGGGCGGGTTATGCTGTGTTTCGTAGTTTATCTGCCAATGTTACCATTGGATGTCTGGAAATAGGAATTTCCAATAAATCGCTTCAAAAATCAACAAAAACTTCAACAAGTTCTAGTTGTTTGTTTGGTTCTGAATTGAATTCACCTGATAAATTGAAAGCAATATCTGAACTTGAAATGGCATTGTTACAAATTCAGGAAACATCATTAGTAGAAATTACACTTGACGACGCAGCTGCGATTCGTCCTGATTTATATTATTTTACCTAACGGTTGAAATGAGCATGCCTCATTTCAACCGTTTTTTATTTTTATTCAACATGAGAAAAATATTTATTCCCTTTTTGATTCTTTCAGTCGTTTCAACACAGTTGGTAAACGCACAAGAAAAAACCGATTCTGCTTCCATTCGGCTTTCTGAAGTTGAAGTAAACGCCAACAGAAATAAACTTTATTCGGAAATGGGGCGCGTACTGACAATCATTGATAAAAAAGAAATATCCGCTTCAGCTGTTCAAAGTATCGATCAGCTATTGGATTACGTGGCAGGCGTTGACATTCGTCAGCGTGGAACAAACAGTACACAAGCCGATATTTCTATTCGTGGAGGTTCATTCGATCAGGTGTTGGTGTTATTGAACGGTGTAAACGTTACTGATCCACAAACTGGACATTTCAATCTGGATATTCCTCTGAACTTATCGGATGTAAGTCGAGTGGAAATCCTTGAAGGGTCTTCGGCACGAGTATTAGGACCGAATGCTTTTAGTGGGGCAATCAATATTATCACTGAAAACAATGAAAAACATGCTCTGAACGCAGAACTGACAGGTGGTAGTTTTAATTATTTTGCCCAATCTTTGTCGGGAAGTCTTGGTAATGAACAGTTTCATACCTTCGCCTCGGTTTCGCACAAAAGCAGTACAGGTTATATCACCAATTCCGATTTTGATTTGTCGAGTGCATTTATACAGTCTACATTTAATACAAAAAATGCCGGTAAGTTTAACCTGCAATTGGCAGCACAACTGAAAGATTTTGGCGAAAATGGATTTTATTCGCTGAAATATGCCAATCAAAGAGAAAATACCAAAACTTATTTTAGCTCCTTGGATTGGTTGCTAACCAAAGGAAAGTTTACATTCAATGTTCAGACCAACTGGAGGCGTCACCACGACCGATATGAGTTAGATCATAGCGCTGTAGCAGGTTATAAATATCACATGACTGATGTTACCGGAGGGAAAATATCAGCAAGTTATGTGTCTGCTATTGGAAAGACCACGTTCGGTTTAAATCTGAGAAATGAACATATTTTTAGTAATGCATTAGGAAATGCTATGTCCAACCCTGATTCGCTGGCAATTCCATACGAAACAAACAAGTATTTTAAGAAAGCTTACAAT
>JBBQMQ010000296.1:0-5732 GCA_038329115.1 Bacteroidales bacterium | reverse complement strand
TAAATTTCGCGATACGAATTTGTGCCATGTGAACGCATCATTGGCATAAATGTTCCAAACTGAAACCAACGGGTATACAACTCGTGATACGCCGTGTCTAAAAGTCCTTTTGGATATGGTTTAATTGTAAAGAAACCTCCTATGTCAGTATTCCAGTAAGGAATTCCACTATATGACATATTTAAACCATTAGCTGGTTGTTGTTTAAATACTTTCCAACGCGATTGAACATCGCCCGACCAGTTGAATGTACCATATCGTTGTTGTCCGGCAAATGCTGAGCGAGTGAGGATAAATACACGATTAGCAGAATTTGTTTGACGTTGGTGGTCGTATACACCACCAGTCGTAATTATTGGATAGGCATTTCGAACTTTACGAAAAGTACCAAAATAGGTTTTATTCAAATCATCTGTTATTTTAGGTTCCAGTTGATCGGGTTCAGTTGCGTCCATCCACCAACCATCAATACCAAGTGAAAGCAGGTTGCGGTTCAAGTAATCCCAATAAATATCACGTGCTTTGGGGTTGAATGCATCGTAAACTTGAACTTCCGGAATTTTTGGCCAAGTAATAAAATCGTAAAGCATATTATCTTTCTTCAGATCTTTAAAAATCTTAGTTTTATTTCCAAACGAAGGCCAAACCGAAATCATAAAGTGAGCATTCATTTTATGTACGTCGTCAATCATTTGTTTTGGACTTGGAAAACGTGGGTTTCCAAATTCGGTTGAGTTCCATAAAGTTTTATCTTCGCCCCAGTATTGCCAATCTTGAACTATTCCATCGAGTGGTATTTTCAGTTCGCGATATTTCTTTACAACATCAAGTAATTCATCTTGACTACGATATCTTTCGCGACTTTGCCAAAAACCAAAAACCCAACGTGGTGGCATTGGTGCTTGTCCAGTTAAATCGCGCCAAAGAGCAAGACCTTTGTCGGCATTATTGCTTACGAGAAGATAATAATCGACACAATTGCCAAGTTCCGATTCGAAAGAGGTTTTGTTTGCGTTATCGGCAAAATCTGTTGTCGAATAATTGTCCCAAAACAATCCATATCCATTGGTCGAATAGAAGTAGGGTATTGCTGTTTGCATGTTACTTTGTTTGAGATTCAACCTTTGATTCCGTTGGTTCATTTTTCCGTTTTGATGTTGCCCCAGACCATAAATAGCTTCGCCCGAAGTAAGTTGAAACGATTGTTTTACGGTAAATGATTTCTCGGTAGAATCTTTATAAGGTGCAAAGACAGTCCCGTTTTCGGTTTCAGTTAAAATTATTTTGCCAGACAAATCGTTAAAACTCACTTTCCCGTTTTGAGTATTTAATTGTATTTCAATAGATTTGCTTTTGGCAATAATGTTTTTTTCATTTTGCGTTATTTGAATATTAACTTTTTCAGGAGTTTTAATAACTGAAAAGCTCTTTTTCTCGAACGTTTTGCCTTGAGGTGATTTTAGAATCCGAACGACATCGTTGCTGAAAAATTGGATTTCAACATCTACAGCATTAATTGTGGCTTTCAGTCCAAGTTCTGTCTTATTATAAGACTGCCCCACTAAACTAACACAAAAGACTGTACTTAATAAAATAATTATTGATTTTTTCATAAAAATAAAATGTTTGGTTTTAATACTTTTTCAAGTTATACTAATATTTCGAAACTTTTTCAATGAATGATTTAATATTTACATTCTGAGAGTTCTTTTTTATGAATACCGGAATTAAATCATTTGTAACTTTTACTTCAATCCAACGGTTTCCGTTTTTAATTTCGTTATTCCATAAATTAACCCATTCGCCTTTAGGTAAATATAATTGTTTGGTGATTGCATGTTCCTCTACTACAGGTGCCACAATCATTTCACTACCGAGCATATATTGATATTCACATGTCAAAGTGTTGGAGTCGTTAGGATATTCGAGCATCATGTGGCGAATAATAGGTATTCCTGTTTTTGAAGCTTCCTTGGCAAATTCCATTAAATATGGCATTAAAGCAGTATGAATTAGGGCATATCGTTTAAAATAATTCATCGTATTCGCGTTTGTCCAAATCTTAATTGATTTTGGTTTGTTTGCCCATAAATGATCTCTCATGGTTGCAGTAAATGCACCAAATTGTACCCAACGTTTCCAAAGTTCAACAGAAGGACTATTACTTAAAATATCAGGAGCCCAAATTCCATATCCAGACAATCCGGCTGATATTCCAGCTGACACCAAAGAAGGATAACCAAATTTTTTATCCCACGTTGGACTTTGATCGCCACCCCAGACCAATTTTGTAAATGGTGCAGAGCCTGCAGAACCGGAACGACAAAAACCTATAAAATCAGGCTTTAAAGACTGTGAAATTTTATAAGTTGTTTTATGGTAAACCAACGGATATAAATTTGCCAATACTTCGTTCGAAAATGAATAATCAGTAATATAATTAATTGGTTTCCATTGTTTTGACTTTTTGTTGTAATTATAACTAATATCGCCAAAATCTTCCATCCAACCGTCAAAATTGTCGTTAATTAGAAGCTCCTTTAGAATACTTTTCCACCAAACGACAGTTTTTTGGTTATAGAAATCAAGAACCGTAGACGGTTTGTCAACCAATGTGTCTTCGCGGAGTAACAATTTATTATTTTTGCAATAATCGTAAATCGGATTTTGGAATTTGTAGTATAGGAGATTTTTATAAACAAAAGGATGCAAATAAGTAAGAACTTTTAAATCAAGCTTATGTAAGCTGTCGGTCAATTGACGAGATTTTCCATAAAATCCTTTGGTCCAAAATGGCCATCCAGTACATGTTGTAGGATCTTCTAAATCGAAAATCCAAATGGCATTTGTTGGTATTCCCCATTTTTTTAACCTATTGGCTTTGGCATAAACAGAGTCCCGACCTTCTAATAAATTTACCCAAACTCCTAAATGCCAATCTGCCGGAGCAGGTTGACGACCAGTGATCGTCGTGTATGACGTTAGCACTTCTTTTGGCGTTTTTTCGGCAAAAAGATACAAAACGGCAATATTGTTGTTTAATTGAATGTTCAAAGCATTGGCATTTGTGTTAAGTTCAAAAAATGAAGTTTTAGCGTTATCAAGATATAGACCGAATCCACTTGGTGTTAAAACAAATGGAATTGCCAAATATGTTGGTTCATAACGTTGAAGGGTTTCGACTGTATGTTCTTTTTCCCAAACAAAATTGATATGATCCGTAATTTCATTTGTAATTCGTCGTTGATCCAATTTACTGCCTATGAAATGCTCACCACCACCGAAAAATGAACCTTGCTTTTTCGCACTAATTTGAATTTTACTGGAAATTGAATTTGATTCTACATAAAACTTAAGTATACCGTAATCAATCACTTGTATTTTTAACTGAATGTCGGGATTATCTGTATTTATTCGAATTTCATTTTTTGTTTTGTTGATGCTACTTACGCTTTTGATGAAGGATGATTTCCCAATAGTACTATCTGTAAAACAAATGCCAGATTGGTTTTGCGAAAGAATTTGAAAAGTATCGCGATTGTTCGTGTTTATGAATCTAAATTGAAAAGGCGATTTATTTACCAAAACCTTGAAATTTTGGGTTTCAATAATTAATTTTTTAGAGTCGTCTTTTACTTTATAATCAGTAAAATTGTTTTCGTTATAAAAACCACTCAAAACCGTTGGTTGAATCGGATTAATAAAATCATTTTCTTTAAAATAGCTAAGATTCAGCGGTTTACTTTGACTAAAAGTGTTTGCTATACTATAAAAACAAAATAATATATAAATTATGGATTTAAAAAAGTAATTCAATTTTACTTGTAAATGATTGGTTGTCATATAGTTAAATTATAATTGTTTGGATATTCTATTTTTTCAATAAAACAATATTATAAACTCCACCTGCAACTAAACCTTGTTGAGCTATAAATTTTAAAGTGAATGTACCTTTTGTCGTACTTTTTGTTTTTTCAGGAATTGTATAGGTTTCTGTAAAGAACTTTTCGCCCTTAGTTCCATCTAAAGTTTGAGAGACTAAAATACTGTCATTTATTACAATATTGAATTTTCGGTTCACATCTTTTCCATAATAAGTTACTTGAACGAAGTTAGCTTCGTTTTTGCTATCTTTAAATTCGTAGCTAAACCAACCACGAGCATCGCGCCATTTTTTATCTTTGAAAGTTCCGGTTTTTGAATTTTCCGATTTCATATTGTGGTCAATCTCGCCTTGTTGTTCTCCTGGAGTCACTTGGTCTATTGTTCGTACGTTATTTGTATCCGTAAAATTGTATCTTTCGATATTTTTTTGGATTGTCTTTTGCAAATCCTGTGGAGTTGTAATTTGCCAATACATCATGTACCGCGAATCGTGAAGCTTGTAGAAAGGAATCAATTCGAGCGTTTTGAATTTGTCGGGATAAACAACATCGGCTACCGAGAACGTTAATGGTTTATCTTTTACTGGTTTAAGTTTCGAAACTACGTCGTTTGCAGCAGAAACAATTAATGGAGCATCGATAATGGAAATTAATTTTCCACTTGCATATTGGTTGTATTTAGGACCTTTTGAAACGAAATCTTCGGTTTGTGTAGAGTCAGTTTTTGCAGCAAGAACAATTGGTCCGTACAAAAATGCAATCCATGGCGAATGATCGGGCAGATATTCGGTATGTAATTGCATTGGCATTTTCATTGAAATAACATCGCCATCTTTCCACTTGCGATTAAATGCAATATATGAAGAAGTTTCGGAATTTAAAGGTTTAAGGTTCAATGTTTCTGGTTTGCCATTGATAGTTACAATACTGTTTTTTGCCCAAATCGGAATACGAACATTGATAGCGAATGTTGATGATTTTTGAAGTTTCAATTTGATACTTGTTTCATTGCTTTCAGGGAATTTTGTTTCTTGAATAACTGAAATTCCTTTTTCTTTCCAGTTCAATGTCGAAGGAACGAAAAGGTTTACAAACAAATCGTTAGCGGTGTGCGAGTAAATCAATTCGCCATATTTTCCGTGATTTTCGACACCAGTTCCAACGCAGCACCAAAAACATTCTTGAACACTCGAATATATTCGGTAATGTTGTGGGTGAATTGAAGTTAGATAAACAAATCCGCCATGATTGGGATGTTGAGAGGATAGAATGTGGTTGTACATTCCTCGTTCGTAAAAATCGATATATTTCAAATCGCAACTTTCGGTATATAACATTTTCGAAAGGCGAAGCATGTTGTATGTATTGCAGGTTTCAGGTCCCGATTTGCTTTCGAGAATTGTCGAATAATCCGACACGTTGTTAAAATGTTCGTTAACACTATTTCCTCCAAAGGCAAGTGTGCGATTTTTGACAACTGTTTCCCAGAAAAATTCGGCTGCACTGTGCCATGCTGTATCACCCGAAAATTGCGAAATGCGGTCGAAACCAATCACTTTCGGTATTTGAGTATTTGCATGCAAATTGGTTAGTTTATCTTGATGTTGCTTCAATGGTTCAAGAATGGCTTTGTGCGAAAATTTTTGAGCTAATTCCAGATATTTTTTATCACCAGTAATTGCATACACGTCGGCAATTGCTTCATTCATGCCTCCATGTTCTTTGGTAAACATCGATTCCATTTGTTCGTTAGTCAATGGTTCCACAGTTTTGTAGCACCAGTCTGTTAGTTTAATTATAACATCTTTAGCTTGTTGGTTACCACCGAGAATATATGCATCGTTTAAA
>JBBQMQ010000295.1:0-5754 GCA_038329115.1 Bacteroidales bacterium | reverse complement strand
TTAGTTAACCCAGGATAAGTACCTAAGAAGAAAGTAGTATTCATTATGATATCCGTTACATCCAGATTATCGGCTATACGCCAGTTTTTACCTACAAAAGCCGGTTGTTTGGTCATATTACCTGCAAAGAGATTGCGTGTTTCAATCAACTTACTACTAAAATGTCTGGTTATCTCGTCGCGGGTAAATGGTGCTTCGGGTTTTACGGTTACAATAAAGGCAAACCATGCAGGGTCGGAGTTTTCAGTAGCCGTAGGCAAACTAAAATACTGTGGATACTTGCTGAAAATAGCATAATGTTTTTTGAAATTCGCTTTTCGTTTTTCGCAGAATTCAGCTAATTTATCCATTTGTGCCGAACCGATAGCTGCTTGAATATCGGTCATTTTCAGGTTATATCCAATTTCGGAGTACACATATTTATGATCGTATCCAAAAGGAAGATTTCCAAACTGCTGTGAGAAACGTTTACCACACGTATTGTTTTCACCACCCATGCAATAACAGTCACGTCCCCAGTCGCGGAAAGCACGAACCAGTTTAGCCAGTTGCGGATCGTTGGTAATAATGGCACCTCCTTCACCGGTGGTAATATGATGAGCCGGATAAAAAGAAATGGTAGCCAAATGACCAAAAGTACCGGTATAATTGCCTTTGTATTTACTTCCAAAAGCATCACAGTTATCTTCGATCACCCAGAGATCATATTTTTCGGCCAATGCCATAATGGCATCCAGATTAAACGGATTACCCAGCGTATGTGCTATAAAGATACAACGTGTTTTATCGGTTATTGCCTTTTCTGCCTGTTCAACATTAATATTGTAGGTATTGATATCCACATCTACAAAAACGGGTATTAGTCCGTATTGAAGTATGGGAGTAACGGTGGCAGGGAAACCCGCTGCAACGGAAATCACTTCGTCACCCGGTTTCAGACGTTTATCGCCGAGTTTTTCTGAAGTCAAAGCCGAAAAAGCCAACAGATTGGCAGAAGAACCGGAATTAGTCAACAATACATTATCTACACCCAAAAAATCAGCTATCTTTTCAGCAAATTCTTCCGAGAATCGACCCTCTGTGAGCCAAAAGTCAAGTGATGCTTCTACCGAATTGACAATCTCTTGTTCGTCGAATACGCGACCGGCATAATTTACTTTTGATTTGCCGGGTATAAAACCGTTCGATAAATGTTGAGTAGTATAAATAGCATTTACAGAAATCCTGTTTACTTTGCGAAGTACTTCGTTGATTTTGGCTTTTGAAAGAACAGCCACATTACTCCGTACAATGCGTTCCGGGCTAACAGTAATTATTTTATCGCACCGAATCAGACTCTTTTGCTTAATAATCCCCGATTCCAGATTTTTCTGTTCAACAGTTACAGCATAAGTAGCAGAAGCATAATTATCAACTTCCGAAGTTAAATAAGCCACCTGCAAATCATCAAATTCCTGAGTATATGAAATGACCAAAGCAGGTCGTACTTTTGAACCTTTTAGGTTGGTAAATGGGAAATCAAGTAAAACAATTTCGCCAATAATAAAATTACTTGATTCCAAAATAGTCCTCCCAGTTTATGTTTTTATCATCATTTGTATTAAAAAATTCAGAGATACCAAGAAGTTGGTAAGCTAGTTCATTGTCATTCACCGTTAAAGATTCACTTTCATCCACATATTCAGAAGTTGATTCTTTAGGTTTAGAATAAGGTAAAATAATCATTTCAGCTTCTTCCCCAAAACTTTCGGGAATATTGAAGTTTTTAAAATCTACTTTAGGAATAATCCTTTTAATTGCTTGCATATATATTACTAATTTATTTATTTACAGATTTCACGAATGAAAACGAATTTCACGAATTTCTACTATTTACTTCTTACTCTTTAATCTTTATTCTCTTACTCTTTACTCTCTTACTTATTACAAACCACTTCTTAATTCGTGTAATTAGTAAAAATTCGTGTAATTAGTATATTCTTCTATTTGGTTTTCTGTAACCGTGCGCATATCTTCCCCGGCTAAGAACGCTTTGTTCCATTCAACAATGGATGTAAGTGTTTGGTTTATATTCCAACGAGGTTCCCATCCCAATTCTGCTTTTGCTTTGGAGCAATCCAGTTTCAGATAATTAGCTTCATGAGGTTGTGGATTGGTATCAATACTGAATGAGGCACCTTCTCCCCACAGTTCACAAATTGTACGGGTAATCCATTCTACATTTTTTGCATCTTTGTCATCCGGTCCGAAGTTCCATCCTTGTGCAAAGTCAGCACCCTCCGTAAATAGCTTAGCCCCCAAAGCAAGATATCCGGTCAAGGGTTCAAGCACATGTTGCCAGGGACGAATAGCATACGGGCTGCGGATTTTTACTTCTTCACCGTTAGCAATAGCACGAATAAAGTCAGGGATCAACCTGTCTTCTGCCCAATCACCACCCCCAATTACATTTCCGGCACGAGCCGAAGCCAAAGCCAAACCATGTTCCTGATGGGTTTTTGGATTAAAATAAGAATTTCGGAAGGAGGATGTAACCAGTTCGGAACATCCTTTGCTGTTAGAATAGGGATCATAACCGCCCATAGGTTCATTCTCTCGATATCCCCAATGCCATTCTTTGTTTTCGTAACATTTATCGGTGGTTACATTCACAATGGCTTTTATACTTTCTATTTGTCTGCATGCATCCAATAAATTCACCGTGCCCATTACATTTATTTCGTAGGTTTCACGTGGGTTTTTATAGGATTCCCGTACTAATGGCTGAGCAGCCATGTGAATTACGATTTCAGGTTGAATAGCTTGAAGAGTTTTAAGCAAAAAGTCATAATTGCGAATATCACCAATCGTTGAATGAACCAGTTTATCAATTCCGGCTTCTACATACAAACTTGGATGAGTTGGTGGTTCGAGCGCATAACCATATACATCTGCTCCCAGTTTATGAAGCAATAAACACAACCAAGAGCCTTTAAAACCGGTATGACCAGTAATCAGAACTTTGCGGTTTTTATATATGTTATTGAAAAGATTATTCATGTCTATTTTATATTTCACGAATTAATACGAATTTGACGAATCTGATTAATTGAGAATTCTTTTATAAGTAAGGGATGGTGTTCCAAAATCGATTAATAATGCAAGTTTAAATTTGGTGGCTTTCAAATTGTTCAATGTTTGTTGACGATCAACATCAATCAAAAATTTAGTGGCTTTCAACTCAATAATAATTGAATTATAACAAATAAAATCAGCTCTAAAGTATTTTTTCAATTTTTGATCTTCGTAGTAAATCGGCAACTTTTTCTCGTACTCAAATGGAATATGCTCTTAAAAATTCTACTTGTAATGCCTCTGAATAAACACTTTCCAAAAATCCGGAGCCTAATTTTTTATGAACTTCCATGCATGCACCAATTATTTTATAGCTTTCCTCTTTATAAAGTATATCGGTCATCTTAATTCGTGTAATTCGTTTTAATTTGTGTAATTCGCTTTAATTCTTATCTATCACCATTTTATCCACGGAGCCGTTCCTTTTTCAATCATCTCTTCCAACTGAAATTTATCCCGTTGCGTATCCATCGGTTTCCAAAATCCTTCGTGTTTATAGGTAAACAATTCACCGGCTTTGGCCAAAGTTTCGAGTGGCTCTTTTTCAAAAATAGTTTTATCACCATCAGGTATATAATCTAACACTTCAGGTTGGCAAACAAAAAAACCGGCATTTATCCACGCACCATCGCCTTTTGGTTTTTCCTGAAAAGATAGAATTTTATGATTTTCATCGATTACAAGTGAACCAAATCGTCCTTCGGGCTGCACAGAAGTCATGGTGATCGCTTTGCCATGTAAATTATGATAATCTAATAACGCATTTATATCAATATTACCCACACCATCTCCGTAAGTGAGCATAAATGGTTCATTGCCAATATATTCTTTTACTTTTTTGATGCGTCCACCTGTCATTGTATCCAATCCTGTATCAACCAAAGTTACTTTCCATGGTTCAGCATGATTTTTATGATGTGTAATGGAATTATTTTTCATATCCACCGTTAAATCTGACATATGACTGTAATAATTACTAAAATACTCTTTAATCATATATCCCTTATAACCACATAAAATGATAAACTCATTAAATCCATAATGCGAATATATTTTCATGATATGCCATAAAATGGGTCTTCCTCCGATTTCTACCATTGGTTTTGGTTTCAATGAAGTCTCTTCGGAAAGACGAGATCCTAAACCTCCAGCTAATATAAGTACTTTCATAATTAATATTTGATTAATTTCACAGTGTAGCACTGTGTTTAACTCTTAGTTACCCTTCTTGAGCGTAGCCCCCGCTGACGTGGAGTGTGTAATCCGTGCCAATAAAAACAATTTATAAAATTTTTAATCGCACTTTGATTTAACAACCAATATATCCAGTATTCCTTTTTCTCCTGCATAAAATAATCTCCAACATTCCAATTCTCATTCGTGTTAGTTGCTTTCACTAAAATAACATATTAGTTCGTATTTGTTACAAAACTAACCCTTTGTTACACAAAGATAAACTAATTAAAAGAAAACTACTAATGACTGAAGGAAAAATTCAGTCGGCAGTTGGGAGTTGGTAGAGACTAGCTATTGCGCGTCTGTGCGGTGATTAGTTAATTATGTATTTAAAACAAGACTGCGTTTAGAATGACTACGCAAGCCTTTAAAAAAACTAAGCAAACAATTAGAGTGACTACGCAAGCCTTTAGAATAACTACGCAAGCCTTTAGAATGATTAAGCAAGCATTTAGAATGATTAAGCAAGCATTTAGAAAGACAAAGCAGACAATTAGAAAAACTAAGCAAACAATTAGAATGACTACGCAAGCCTTTAGAATAACTAAGCAAACAAGTAGAATAACTACGCAAGCCTTTAGAAAGATTAAGCAAACAATTAGAGTGACTACGCAAGCAATTAAAGTGAGTATTCAACCAGGTCCCCTATCTTGCCACTCTCTACTTTGGAAGAGGGGCTGGGGGTGAGGTATGGATTTAGAAATCTGCTACTAACTCTAAACTCCAAACTCTAAACTCCAAACTATTAACTCTTAGCTATTAACTCTTAACTATAAACTCCAAACGATAAACTATAAACTCCAAACTATAAACTCCAAACTATAAACTCCTAACTATTAACTCCAAACTCTTAACTCTAAACTCCTAACTCCAAACTCTTAACTCCTAACTGCAAGAACCTTCTATCTCAATCTTACACGTTCAACCGGTTAATAATAGAGTTAGTTATTTTTTGCAGGAGCTTGGGCAGGAATGCTGCCGTTATTTTTAGCCACCTGCCGTACTTTCTTAAGTAAATCGGTAAACGTATATTCCGATAATTTCACCGGATCGATGCCTTTATACAGAATTTTACCAATAGACATAATTTCACTGATTTGATCATATAAATCATTCAGTACTGCACCATTAGTTTGAACAATATTTTTCCGGTTTATGGTAATCCGGTATTGTTCCTGTTTATCAGCCTCAATAGATTCAGCAGTAGCCTTTAATCCATCAATGATTTCCTCCGTAAGACCTTGTTCTTTTAAAACGACCTTGTGAATTTGGAGATTTGAAGAAACCACATGAAGATTATTAACCACTCCTTCAGCATCCTTGTTGCTGATGCTATTGCGTAAAGCAGAAATTCCAAATGTTACAGGAGTTACATTTAAACTTTTACTTGCCAAAGTTAAATAT
>JBBQMQ010000294.1:0-5760 GCA_038329115.1 Bacteroidales bacterium | reverse complement strand
AGTCATTTCCAGTTTTCCATTTTTCTGACTTACATTGTTGGTACTGCGGGTATAATACTGCAATTCGTTGTTGCGGATATATCCATTCTCATACCCCCATTTGGTAGAATCGGGTAATCCTTTTCCGTTAAATTCATCAGCCCAAATCAATTTGTATTGTTGCGCATTGCTGTTTAATGCAAAGAACAGACTTATCAATACAAAAATAATTTCTTTTGTTGTTTTCATTTATTATATATTTAAAATTTGACAATATATTGATGTTATTCTGCAACAATAAACTTTCGGATAATATTTTCCACACCACTTTGTATCTTAACTAAATACACACCGCCAGAGTATTTTACGAGTGGAATATTTATTGCCCCATTACCAATGCGAACATCGCTGTAAAGGAGTGTACCTTTCAAGTTGAAAATACTCACTTGGATTGTTTCAGATTCATTAAACTGTTTCAGCGATATAGTTAAATTGTCTTTCGTAGGGCTTTGGTAGATAGTGACTTTATGCGAATCGAAGTTTACATTATTTGTCGCTGTTGACCGGAGATTTTGAACCGTTACAATCTGAGGCAGGTTTAATGAAGAATTATAGATTTGAATCTGATCAATTAAACCAACAAACATGCGGTTTGGTTGCCAGGCTCTTGTAATGGAATTAAAATTGCCTATTGCTAAAGGGCCAATAAAAGGTCCCATAACACCTTTGTCGCATGTTATGGTTTTATCTAACGTGGCAGTTGCTGCGCTATTTCCAAAGTAGAAGCTAACTGATTTTGCAGCAGCAGAATAGGTTACAGCAAAATAAGTCCAGTTTGAAGCTCCGGCGGTAGCATCAACAGTCATTTTACCAGCACTACTTCGGGGCGATGTCGATTTTGCAGCTTCATTTATACCTATTTGAAAGCTACCATCGGCTCTTGAAACAAGATCAAAACCATTTGTACCTTTAGTAGCATCATACCATTGGGCATTAATATTACAGGCAATTCTTCTTCCAGCAGATTCGATTTCAGTAGCGTTCTTGCAATTTATCCATCCTGTAATTGTTATATCATTCAACCCTATTAAATGATTTAACAAATCCGAACTTTCTACAGCTTCTCCATTTGTAGCTATTTCAATAGCACTTGTGCCGGAATTGTTATTTGCTGGAATATTCGCTGACCACTTGGCAGTACCCTTTAAAGAAAAAGTACCTCCGGCAGAACCTGAATTTACAGTAGTTGTACCCGAATTTTCGTTTAGTTGCATACTCACTAAAGGAATTGGTGGAATATTTGCCGAAGTTGTAATGTAAAAAGGTTTACTCATTTCTGACATTTCTGAACTATTAGTTTCCGCATTTCTTGATTTTACTCTTGCTGCATAAGTTGTACCAGCAGTTAAACCCGTAATGCTGCATGACGTTGAATTAAAAGGGCCATAGGTTTGAATAGTTCCATTGTTATCAATTATAACATCATAAGCGGTTGCACCTGCTGATGCTGCCCAACTCAGATTGAAGGATGATTGGGTAACAGTCGACGAAGCTAGGCTTAAAGGTGCCGCTGGAGCGTCTGAGTTATAACTATAGACTTTTACATAATCAACAAACATGGTATCAACAACCGGTATTTTTGCAGCATCAAATCCAGGCATTACAGTTGGCCATGAACCCCCAATCGGGCAATCTAAAAGGATAAAGTGTGGTTCATGAAATTCATACATACCATTTATTCCGTTCAAAGTAGAAACAGTCTTCACAGTCACATCATTCACATACCATTTTATATAGCTCGGTGTCCATTCAATTCCATAGACATTATAATTATTTGGATCATAGCTCCCCGCAGGAACTGGGAAAGTTCCCCCATCAGCCACATGCTTATCTGTTTTTGTTATACTTTCATCCCACCAATGGATTGTACCATGATAAGGGATTTCGCTGTTAATGTGTTCAAGTATGTCAATTTCACCACATTGAGGCCATGTATTTCCTTTACTTCTGGCATTTTCGCCCAAAGTCCAAAAACAAGGCCACATTCCCATTCCTGTCTGCATTTTAAATCGGGATTCAATTTTTCCATATTTCCAGCTCAACTTCGATGTCAAACTTGCAGAAGTATATTGTTTTCCTCCAAAATCTTCTTTTTTACCAATTATAAGAAGATTTCCATCTTTCAATACCTGATTATCAATGTCTCTGTCGGTGTAATACTGCCACTCGCCATTACGAATTACACCCACCTCATTGCCCCAATTAGTTGCATCCGGCAATACATTATTTCCGGTATTGAATTCCTCTGACCATGTCAGAGTGAAAAATTGCGAACTTGCATGCATTGACATCAGCAGGCACATTGAAACAAAGATTGCTTTTAATGACTTTTTCATTTTTTAAAATTATTTATTAAGATTAATATAAAGTTTTTGATTTTTAATTTCCGGGAACAACAAATATGGAAGAAACCGCGTTTAATTTCATTTTAAAACGTGTATAAATCTGCCCATCCTTATTCTCATATTTTACCTGTGTTAAAGCCTTAGTTTCTCCGGTTGCAGGATTCCAGAATTCCGGCAATAATTTGCCTTTAACTTCTACAAAAGTATCAACAATATCATCCGAAGAATTGGCAAAATAATAGATATCACGATTGTCTTTTTGTTTATGAATGTACGACAACATTCCGCCGCCACTTAAAGGAGCCGGATTGCCTTCGAACATAACATCAGAACTAATTTTCAATTTCTCAAGTGTTTCAGCCAACAATTTTCCATCCGGCTTGCGGATAAATACGGTTCGTCCATTCATTTTGTTAGCCTTGATGGCAGATACGCCTTCGGGCATTGGTTTGGAAGAATCAATCCCAAACATTTCTTTGATTATCGCCTGTACTTTCTGATTGTTGGCAGTAGTAACTTTTACATTCCCTGTCAGCTCTGAAGCTTTTGACGGAAGAAGTGAAGTAGCTATTACAACGCCGCCATTATCGTAATAGGCTTTTATTTTTTGTAAAGCTTTGAGCGAAATAACTGTTTGACCCGGCAAAATAAGTACTTTGTAATTCTGACTGTTCACTTTGTTTTCCAACTCAAGCATTGAATCTTTAATCTTCATTTTATCGCTCAACAGAAAGTCGGGATGTATAAATGTAAAATCACGGTGAGCTTCGCCCAGCAGCATTTCTCCAACAGCCTGAAAATCGCAGTCGTAAGGAACAAAAGTTCCCCAACGCATTTCTTTTGTATATTCCGGTCCATCGAAATGATAAAATGCTTCCAAATCGGCTATTGGATAAAAAACAGCAATTTCGGAAATACGTTTTCCACCCTGAAGCATCATCGAAAGTCGCCCTACCCACTCTGCAAAATCAGTTTTTGCACCCTGAACATCGGGTTTTGGTAAACCAGAGCCCATGATTCTATTAATTCCGCGAGTATATAACTCCATGATTCTGCGGTATCCTGCAGTTTTTCCGGGAGGAGAAAACAAACTAAATGTCTCTGCTGCAACTATGGGCTTATCATAATAATCAGCGCCATCGCTTATTAATTTAAAGCCATCGCGCCCTGTTGGATAACTAAAAATCACGTCCACTAAAGGAATAGGCTGTGCACGATAAAATTTGAACGGATCGCCATTCATATCCACGGGCTGCGGGTCGTAATTACCGGGGCAATGACCAGAAACCTCAATGTTGTTTTTCGATCCCCAATCAGTTACAATTTTCGGAAAACCATCTGCCAATAACTCGGCGCGGGTATCAAACAATGCAATGCGGGCAGCATCTGTTTCACTTCCGATATTTTCCCAAAGTGCAGGATAAAAAAGGGCAGGATTCTTTCCGTAAAGAGTTTTAAATTTTTCATTAAACTTTAATGTCCAGGTCTTTTCTTCATCAAAAATACCCACGTCATCGAAAAATGTATGCAACAAGGTATTGCCAAAGTATTTTCCAACTTCTTTGGCATGAGGTTCGTAAACTTTATTAACGAACCAGTTAACAGCCTCGGGTTCAAGATAATTAATAGCCCTGCAATAATCCAGTTCACCACCGCTTGCTTTTGCAGTAATACAATTAAAGGTCAGTAATTTCCAATTTCCGGCTGGTACTTTCCAGCTAAGCATATTGTTTTTTAGCATTGGAGTAAGGTCAATTCTTTCTTTGGATGCAGTATTCATTGCTACAATCCCCATCAAAGTTCCTTCGGGCGAAATTGTTTTTTGGAAAACCTTTGGTCCAACAACAATCTCCTCTTTCTTTTCCAATAACTGACGATAATACTTTTCAGGTGTAGAGTAATTCGTAACGCCACTTGGATATCCAATTTCATCATATAAAATTACTTTTCGTCCGGTTTCTTTTGAATATGCCAACACTTCCCGGAGCTGGTCGAAGTATTCTTTACTTAAATAAGCAGGCAGTGGCACAGGTTTTAACGTACTAACAGCATCATCCGGTTCGTCGTGCGTATAAGGCAAAGCACCTTTTGGCAAAGTCATAAGCCAAGGCGATGCACCTTTAGGCAGCGTAGCTTGCAACCCATTTCCCACATGCTTCATATATCCGGGTTCAGTAATTTGCTTCCCGATATAGGGTTTATCGGTTGTGGGTGCAATCATTACACCACCATAACCGTAGTTATTGTAGATATTATCTAAATCGGCTCGAATGGTTCCCGTTTCCTTGTGGGCGGCTCCTGCAGCACCATGAAACGGATAATACGCCCGGAATTCAGGAGGTGGATTTTTAAATTGATCTTTCAAATTAATCAAATCAGATGACTGAGCTAAAGCGCCCGCAACTGACAAAATCATTATACATAAGGTGGTTAATTTATTTCTCATAAAGTGTTTTAAAAGTAGATTTCAGTTGTATATATTTTATTATCAATCTTTAATGCATCGAACGCTATAGCCAGCAGCAGAGAAATCGAAGTCCCGAAATAACATGCTGCTTTCATTCAAATGCCGAATCCATACGTAATTTTTTTCGGCAGTGGCTGTCCAAAAAAATGCATCAACTCCAAGCTCACCAAAATTACTAAGTCCGCTATAACCTAATGCACTTCCGGGCAAAGCATTAAAACCGCTTTCGCCGACCGCATTTACAGATTTATCAAGCGGCCAGTCTGCTGTAGATTTTATTTTCCCGCCAGCCACACTTGAGCCGCCTAAATACTCGCTTAAGGTTGTCCACTCCGCATCGTCTGGCAAATGCCAACCTGCCGGACATGCTTTTTTAGCTGTATCCCAATCGTATAAATAGCCATATTTTGCAACATTAATGCTATCTTTATTATATGCCCAACAGCCGCCAGTTGCTTTGTAGGCAAGATTTTCGGCAAACCATGTCTGATTGCCAATTTTTATTGTCTTATAGATTTTCCCGTCCCTCGAATCAGTAAATGTTCCGGTTTGTTGTCCAAACAAACCAATGCTGTTCAATATCGGGAGTAAATAAATGAGCACCTTTTGCATATTATCAGGATTTAAAAATACAATTTCTACTTTCCGGTTAAACTTTTTATCAGGTCAATTTCTCCTTGGTTAAATGGCTTTCCGTTGGGATAGAAAATATCATGAAACCAGAGTTTTGGATCCGATCCATCAGAAACAACTTCACCCCAGGCATATTTCGTGTTGGTTTTTCCCGTTACAAACCCCCAATTGATGGCCCCAATATTTTGCTGTTTAAGCATAGGTAAAATATTGTTAAACGTACTGTTGTATTTACGAGCCATATATTCGGTACAAACCATCGGGCGATTGTACTTT
>JBBQMQ010000293.1:0-5778 GCA_038329115.1 Bacteroidales bacterium | reverse complement strand
AGGTGTACTCAGTAATACTTCTTTTCCGCGCGATGCTTTATTCAGCTCCGCATCAATTTTCACGCCCATAAATGCCAGACTATCGCATACTTTTTGGCGTGTTCCGGTTTGGTTTTCGCCCACTCCACCGGTAAACACTAACACGTCAATACCATTTAAAGCTGCTGTGTAAGAACCGATATATTTCTTTATGCGGTATTCGTACATATCCAATGCCAGTTTGGCCCGTTCGTTTCCATCGGCAATGGCATTTTCAATATCGCGCATATCCGACGAAATGCCCGAAACGCCCAACACGCCGCTGTGTTTATTGAACAACGTGGAAACATAAGCCGAACCGATCATTTCTTTTTCCATAAGGAAAGTAACAACGCCAAGGTCTATATCGCCCGAACGGGTTCCCATCATCAATCCTTCCACCGGAGTGAATCCCATGGAAGTATCTACCGATTTTCCATTCTCAATGGCACAAACCGAAGCTCCGTTGCCAATGTGCGCAGTAATCATCTTGGTAGCATTATAATCCATTCCTAAAAATTCACAGGCGCGTCTCGAAACATACCGATGACTTGTGCCGTGAAAACCGTAGCGACGAATGCCGTATTTGGTATATAATGAGTAAGGAATGCCATACATAAATGCATAATCGGGCATAGTCTGGTGAAAAGCCGTATCGAAAACTGCTACTTGCGGAACGTCCGGTAACAATTCATTGATAGCATATATTCCGGCCAGATTTGGCGGATTATGAAGCGGTGCAATGTCGATACATTCCACAATTTTCTGAATTACTTCTTCGGTAATCAACACACTGGAATTGAATTTTTCGCCTCCGTGAACAACCCGATGTCCCACTGCATTAATTTCTTCCAACGATTTGATAGCTCCGTGCTTTTCACTGGTGAGCACACCCAAAATATATTCAACAGCCAATTGATGTTCGAGTATTTCACCTTTCAGAATTACTTTCTTACCATCGCGACGAATGTGTTTCAGGAAAGAACCTTTCATGCCTATTTTTTCTACGCCACCGGCTCCCAATTCTTCGTTGCTCTCCATATCAAGCAACTTATATTTAACGGAAGAACTTCCGCAGTTCAATACTAATATGTTCATGTGTCAGTTTCTCCTTATTTGATTATATTTCCAAAATCGTCGTAGGTATAAAAACCTCTGTTGGTACTTACTCCGAAATGTTTTGCACGGAAAAGACGCAGTAAAATCGGTGATGGTTTGTATTTTAATGAACCATATTCATCCCACAAATTTTCGAGCAATCTTACAATTTTCTCAATTCCCATCTGGTCGGCAGTACGGAAAACACCTTGGCGGTGACCGAAACCAATAGTTAACACCCGATCAATATCTTCAACTGACGAAATACCTTCTAATAATATGCCGCATGCTTCGTTCAACTGAATCAGAAACAACCGGATACTTACCAACCCTGAAGATTCCATTACCGGAATATAATCATGCTTGATGAGTTTGGCAAACTGGCAAACTTTTTCAAATGTTTCGTTAGAAGTATTCAATCCCGGAACAATTTCAATAATTTGTGAATCGGGTACATTCGACAGAAAATGTAATCCGATACACCGTTCGGTATGTTCAAGTTCCGACGCCAGATCAGTTACAATAACTGTGGTAACGTTGGATGCAATAATGGCAGTTGCTGAGAGAACCCGTTCGAGTTCTTTAAAAACATCTTTCCGTTGTGCAATTCGCTTTTCACCCGTTTGATCGTGATAACGGATAGCTTCAATCACAAAATCGCAACCGCTGAAATCTTCATAAAAAGAAGTCCCGATAATACGACCCATGATGGCTTTTTTCTCATTTTCGGTCAAACCCCAGTTAGAAATCTTCTTATCTAACTTTTCCTCAATCCGGCTGTAAGCATTTTTAATGCTTTCTTCATTGGGTTCCAGAAAAACCACTTCCATGCCATTCAATGCGGCTGTGGTAGCAATTACACTTCCCTCTTTTCCACAACCCACCACGCCTATTCGTGAGAACAACGTCCGTTTTCGGTTACGTTTGCTCAGGCCGTAGCGCTCAATTGCTTCAATAATTTCTTCTGCCATAATATTTTTATTTAGCGGTAAGTGGTAAGCAGTAAGCGGTAAGAAATCGCAGCCAGATGCTTGCCGCTTACCTCTTGCTGCTTGCCACTAATTTTTAATTGCCTGATTTGCTGTAATGGTTATCATTCGCACAATATCGTCCACCGAACAACCACGCGAAAGGTCGTTGATAGGTGCTGCCATTCCCTGTAAAATAGGTCCGACTGCTTGTGCTCCCGAAAAGCGCTCCACCATTTTGTATCCTATGTTTCCCGATTGTAAATCCGGAAAAACCAATACATTGGCATGGCCTGCAATTTTGCTTCCGGGTGCTTTGCTTTGTCCTATTTCAGGAACCAACGCTGCGTCAGCTTGTAATTCACCATCAATCATCAATTCCGGTGCAATTTCTCTGGCCAGACGGGTAGCTTCTACCACCTTATCAACCAGTTCGTGTTTCGCACTTCCTTTCGACGAGAAACTCAACATGGCCACACGTGGTTCAAAACCGGCAATAACACGAGCCGTTTCTGCGGTACAAATAGCTATCTGAGCCAGTTCGGCTGCAGTCGGATTTGGATTCACGGCACAGTCGGCAAATACCAACAAACCGTTTTCGCCAAATTGCGGAGTCGGGGTAAACATTAGTAATGCACCTGAAACCACGCTGATTCCCGGTACTGTTTTTACAATCTGGAAAGCCGGACGAAGTACGTTTCCGGTAGTATTTCGTGCTCCGGCAAGTTCGCCATCGGCATCTCCGTTTTTTATCATTAAACAACCCAGGTACAACGGATCTTTAGCCAGTTTTGTTGCTTCTTCCGGGGTCAAACCTTTACTTTTACGAATTTCGAAAAGCAAGCTGGCATATTCAGCCATTTTCGGGTTCGTTTCCGGGTCAACTATCGTAGCTTCCGAAATATGGGTTAACCCGTTTTCAATAGCAAGCTTTACAATTTCCGTTTCTTTTCCAATTAAAATCAGCTTCGCCGCTTTTTCTTTCAAAATAACGTCAGCCGCCTTGAGAGTACGAATTTCTGTACCTTCAGGCAACACAATACGTTGCGGATTAGCCTTGGCTTTCGCCATAATTTTTTCTAATAATTCCATTTTGATAAATAATGTTGTAGTTATCGGCCAGAAGCAAACGACTTCGGGCTGAAAAACGATGCAAAGATACAGCAATATTCTAAAATTGCAATGTAGAGATGGCAACATTTTGTAAATTATTGATTGTATGTCAATTTGTATAGTAAAAAAGTCAAATTATTTTGGTAAACGAATCGATTATATCTGTTTTTTCCCTGGAATTCTACGTTGCTTTATAAACTATCACCTCAATTTAAGGTTAATATACCTGATTCCATATATTATCCACAAATTAGGCAAATAAATCCACATGTTGCAACAGTTTCCGAATTACATTTGTACCAACCAAAATATGTAAATGAAAAAACCATGAAACAGTCACTAACCATTATTCTGCTAGCCATTCTGAATTGTTTGTTATTTAATTCAAACGTTTCAGCTACCACATATTATGTATCGCCAACAGGCACATCAACTGCAGCAGGAACAATAACAGCTCCATTAAGTTTTACCACAGCAATTGGCAAATCACTTATTTCGGGTGATTCAATCATTGTCCGGGGTGGTTCTTATAATTTTAGTAGTTTGCAAACTATTTCAAAATCAGGTTCAGCAACTAATTTTTATCATATTGTAGCATTTAAGGGAGAAACTCCGGTTTTTGACTTTCGCACTCAGGCATATAACAGCAGCAATCAGGGAGTTAAAATATCGGGGAATTATGTTCACTTTAAAGGAATAACCATTCAGGGTGCAGGTGATAACGGATTACAGGTAACAGGAAGCTACAATAAAATTGAAAATTGTATTTTCAGGTGGAATTGCGATTCAGGTTTACAAATGAAAACAGGAGGCGACAATTTAATTTTGAATTGCGATTCGTACGAAAATTTTGATTATGAGTCAGGAGGAATCAGCGCTCCAGATTTTGGTGGAAATGCCGATGGTTTCGCCGATAAACAATATACAAATACCGGAACAAACACCTATAGAGGTTGCCGTTCATGGCGAAACGGGGATGACGGTTGGGATAGTTATGAAAAAATCGGGAATACAGTTTATGACAATTGCTGGTGTTACGCCATGGCGCCTGTCAGTTTTGATATGACTCAGAATATTCGTTTCAAAACAGACAGTGCAAGTTGGTTCTATCAATTTAAAAGTGCCAATTTTGTTCAGAAGAATTATGGGAATGGAAACGGATTTAAAATGGGTGGAAATTACACTGCAAACAATGCAACTGCTGTAAATTGTATTGCTGTAGGAAACCTGGTTAAAGGTTTCGACCAAAATAACAACAACGGAATAATGACAGTTTATAATTGTACCAGTTATAATAATGGTAACAACTATGGGTATTCCAACAGCACGTATGGCACGCTTATTATCAAAAACTGCGCTTCGCTTTCCGGCAAAGGCTCTAACAGTTTTAATTGCAAATCAGTTACTCAAACTAATAATTCATGGAATACGGGATTTTCGTGTTCGGCAAGTGATTTTGTAAGTATTGATTACACTCAAATGCTCAATGATCGTAAAGCGGATGGTTCGCTTCCGGATATTACACTGCTTCATTTAGCTTCAACAAGTGGCATGATTGATAAAGGAACGGATGTGGGTATTGCATTTTCGGGTGTTGCAGCTGATCTTGGGGCATTTGAGTTCATTTCAACAACAGCAGTTCAACAGCTTTCATCAGAAGATTTAGATGTTACAATGTTTTATTCTTCAACCAATCGGAATATAACGGTTCAGGGTTTAGTTTCAACGTTAGAAGTTTTCGATTTAAACGGGAAAAAACTTATTTCAAAACAATTATCAAACGGGATTTCAGAGGTTTCCGTTGGAAATTTAAATAAAGGCATTTATATAATTCGTTTTATAAAGAATACCGGAGAGTTTGGCTGTAAGAAACTTCTTTTAAACTAAAACACAAAAAGGGAGTCTGTTGGCTCCCTTTTTTTATAACTTTAGCTGATCAAAATCGTTGGAGAAACTCGCCCAAATTCGTATCTCTATCCAATCCCATTTTTTTCCTCAACCTGTACCGATTCATTTCAATGCTTCTTATTGTCATATTTAATAATGGGGCTATGTCTTTTGATGACAAATCCATTTTCAGATAAGCACAGAGCTTTTTATCGCTTACGGAAAGTTCAGGATATGCTTCGCCCAAACGTTTAAGATAATTCTCATAAACCAGATCGAAATTCTCTTCAAAACGTTTCCAGTTATTATCGTTTTCGATATTTTGCTTGATATGCCTTTCCATTTTAGTCAGGCGATTTAATATTAAATTTGAATCGGAACTAGTCTTTATATCATGAGTTGTTTTTGCAATATTATCCATTACTTCGAGTAATATTTCATTTTTACGAATTAAATTCATTGTTGAACTCGCCAATTCCTGCGATTTATGTCGTAATTCATATTGAAGTTGTTGATTCTTTAATTCCTTTATTTCTCTTTTCTTTTCTGAAGTTTCAGCCTCAAAATGTTTCTTCTGTTCGTTTAACTCTATTTCCTTTTTTATTTCCATATCAATCGCACCTTTTTTAGATTTATGATTAATATAAATTATAACAAAAGCAATGAGTATAACTATTAGAATGATATAAATACC
>JBBQMQ010000292.1:0-5806 GCA_038329115.1 Bacteroidales bacterium | reverse complement strand
TTCATACTGCGTTTTATTACGATTTCCACGTTTAATGGTACCAAGATCCAGGTTGTAAGTTGCTTCCGGAGCTTCAGCGGTTAAGTGAAATGCAGCTTTTAGCAAAGTTCCACGACTTTTCCAATCTATTAAGTTAGCTACTTCTACACGGCTTCCATCATTGCCTGCCGAAAGACTTATCCGTTGCGTAATTTTTGAGCCTTCGTTTTCACGAACCACTTCAATAGCCACACGAACCACACCATTTTCAACAATTTTAACCGAAATAGGATTTGCAGCTACACTTCGGGCTGGTTTCGAAATATCTTCCCAGTAAATACGCCATGCTGGTTTTGTTTCGGGAAAGTCATTTCCAAACTCAAGTTGAATGGGGCTTTTAAGCAATTCTTTATTGATTTTTTTATCAAAAATACTTGATATATTGCCGTTACCATCAATTGTTACTTTGAAATTGTTGTTTTCTAAATAATTAGTGCGAACAATTAATTCAGTGTTTTTAATTTGTGTTTCAGTTTGACGAAGCGAATAAACCGAAGCTCCGACAGATGGAAGATCGGCTTGAAAAATAATACGTTTTCTACCGTCAAAACCTACCGTGATTTGCGAAGGAACTTCTTTCCCTTTAGCATCAAATACAGCTAAAGATGCTGAATTTGCTAATTCTTCAGGAATAAAGAATTCTACATTGTCCTTACGTGTAATCGAAAGTGGATTATAAACTAGCACGGGAACTCCGGGCACATCGGTATTAAGTGACTGAGCCAAAGCACCAATGGCATCTTTGTAAACACCCGCAAACTGATTGAGCGCAATAATGCCATCGTTCCAACCCTGTTCGTAGGCTTTGGGAATACTTGTTCCCGGCAGGTTGTCGTGAAACTGATTACGAAGCATCAATCCCCAGGCATGATTCAGTGCTGTGTATGGATATTCAGCGCCTTTCATTAAATGTGCAGAAACAGCAGCACGTTCACTGGCATCAGCCAATAGTTCAGCATCGCGGTTTAATTTTTTGGTATAGGCTTGAGAAGTAAGAACTCCTGTAGAATGTTTTACCAGCAATAAGTCTTTATTCCATGTCGGAAATTTGGCTGCTTGCTCGTCGGTAATAGCTCTAAACATCAAGTCTGCTTGTCCGGAAATTACCTTAATTGGCCCCTGAGTTGCATAACAATTTTCAAGTGTTTCAAGATTGACCTTACGAATGGATCCGCCACGGTCGGCATTGTTTTTATCGCCACCACCCAAATAATAATAATCGATAGGCAATCCCGATTTTTTCTCGTTTTCTTTTAAACGTGTCAGTGTTTTTTCATCGGTAGAATAAACATTTTTATGAGCACCAGCGTAATTTCCGGCATTTAGCGCAGCAATTACCGATTTTCCATCGGGTCCTATCCATCGACCTACATTAAAAGGAATTCCATTAGCCGATTCCCACGATAATTTTTGGGTGGAAAATCCACGAATTCCACAATGATTTAATACGGAAGGTAATGAGTATGGAAAACCAAAGCAATCGGGTAACATAAACTCACGACTCTCTTTGCCAAATTCCTGTTGAAAATACTGCTTTCCCATAAGCAATTGACGAATCATCGCTTCAGTTGAAGGCACATTTACATCGTTTTCAACCCACGAGCTTCCACTCGGATTCCAACGACCAGCTGCTACCCATTTCTTGAGTTCTTCATATTTTTCGGGATAATACTCACGCATCATTTGATAGCGACTTGCTCCTGACCAATTAAATACGTAATTCGGATATTTTTCGAAGGCTTCAAAATTATCATCCAAGGTGTTCTTCAGAAAATCCCGGATTACCTGCGGATACGACCAGCGCCACACATCATCCAAATGAGTATAAGGCACTAAAAAAAGTGTGGGTTTTGTCAAGTCAATTGACTTTGGATCAATGGAAGCTACAACTTTTTTGGATGGAGGAAGTTGCCCATAAGACATCGAGATACAACAGGCTATACAGATAGTAATCAGAAATATAAGTTTCTGTTTTCTGAAATTTATTAATCTAGAAATCATCGTTTTATTTGTCTTGTATTAAATTAAAATTTGTCAAATACAATATTTTTAGAATTTATAACCGAGCCTTAACTGATAGGTTTCTAAATAGTCAGTTGGGATATCTTCTTTGTGTCTTTTTGGTGTGTAATAATATAAATACATTAGCTTTACGACAATGTATTTTTTATTTTTTAATGGAAATTCACAACCAATTCCCGGATTCAAACCTGGTAATGAAAAAGATGGAAAAACTTCATTTTCTTTAACAATTGATTGTATTGTATTTGATAACATAAACTCATTTTTCAATGTACTTTTACAATTATATAAATTACTCATTATAAAATTAAATTCAAAGCCCGGGTTTAATTCCAGATTAGTAAATGTGTATTTTAAACCTAGATTTAATACCGTATTTATTGCACTAAAATTGTATTTATAATATGAATCTGAACTTATACTTGAAAATTCTGATACTCCATTAAAAGCGGAGCAAGTTAAACCTAAATTTAAACTCAATGATTTTAAATGTCGGGGGTCAGATACTTCAAAATTTCCTCCAATAATTGGACTAAAACTATACATCACGGGCATATAAAATGCATTGTTAAGAAGTAATTTCATACTACTCACCTCAAAACCAGTATATATGGCAAAATCAAATTTTGTGAAACGCTTTTTATAGTCATTTTCAAAAATAATACATTTCCCCCCTGTGTCACACATTTTGTCGTGATAATCTTTGGTATACAAAATCATTGATTTTCGGTTAAAATCTGCATTTGATGTTTGCAAAGCAACCGGAAGACATTCTCTAAAAACATACGACATCGTATTTTTATAACTGATATCGGGCTTTGCTTTTCCATCTTCAACAATCTCATCCGGTTTCTTTGTAACTGAGATCATTGTTTGGTCATTATTCTCAAAAAAATAGTACCCGTTTCCCCGACCTAAATAATACAAGTTCATCATTCCCTGAACCAGATATTCCAAAAATAAGGTTTGTTGAATGCTGTCTAATGTTATGGTTTTACTAACATAGAATTTACCTTCTTCAACAAATCTGAAACCACTAATTTTACCAGGTTCATAGATTGTTTCAGATGCATTTTCACTTGTTTTGAATTTGCATTCCATGGAATTGACTTCATCAGTTCTGAAATCAATAAATCCATTCAGGGTGTCGTTCTGATTGGTTATTACAAATCCTTTTTTGAAATTTGTTTGTCCATAAGTTAAATTCGACAGAATCAACATAAATAATAGGTTCAAAAAAACTTTTCTCATTTCTTTATTTCAATTTTTATTTATACTAAAAATTCTTACTGATATTTCCTATGGAGTTGTTTGGAGTGTTATATCAACAATTTTATTATCACCACCCAACAGCACAGATCTGTAGATTTTTTGAGTATAACCAACTTTCGAAAATATTATTTCTATTGGTCCACCTCCTGAAGTTAATGTAAATTTAAAGTTCCCATCGGTTGAGTTAGAAACACTCTCAAATGAAGGTGACCTGAAGGAAGCGGTTACTTCTGTTATTACAATTCCTCTTGAATCAATTATTTTTCCTGAAATAGTTGCCGGACTTTCTACATTGCTTAATGAACAAGAACACAATATTAACAATGTTGCAAATATTGCATTTTTAAAGAAATCTATTTTTGTTAAATTTACCTGCATTTTCAATTTAGGATTAGTGTTGTGGCTTTCGAATTTTAATATATTTTCAAAGATTTACCAACGAAACATTGGGCGATTTAAATCCTTTCTTCTCGTATTTATCTACAAATATTTCCGAGATAACTTCCCCTTTTGTATTTTTAATCAATACATTATCAATAGTTACAGTGACTTTTCCAATAGAATTAAATTTGAATGTCAGTCCAAACTGATTGTAATCATGAGGCGCAAAAGCACATAGCCCAACTGCTACATGTTTCCAATTTGAATCAAAAATGGTGGGCGATTGCAACAACTTTCCGTTAATATCTACACCCTGCCGGCCATCAAAAAATGGATTATTCCCTTTTAAAGGTGAGAAAAAACAAATCGAAGGAGCGGAAGTTCCTTCTACTTTTATGTCATATTCGATGTAGTAATCGGCTAAAACACCAAATGGCTTACTCAAAATTGGAATAGTCTGTTTTTTCTGATCATCTGTCGATTTTATATCGAACTCAATGGCGATGGCACTTCCCGATGGTTTTGGATTTTCATGCTTGATATTCAAGGGTAAAAATGCATTGGCAACACCTATTTTGCGAGATTCTATATCAACTTGTTTCATGAGTTGCTTCACAATTTCGGGATTTGCAGCCGACACTTCTTTGGTTTCGCTGATGTCATTTACCATATCATACAGTTCAACTTTATCAAAATAGCGTGAAAGTTTCCATTTGTCAGACCTCACGACGTCATGATCGCGCCACGACCAATAATAATACCGGTCGGTTTGAGGTTTGGCAGTTCCTTTCAATTTATCAACTATACTTTTTCCGTCCAGATTTGTAGGAATCGGCTGTTTCGTTTTTGTCAATTCAGCCAAAGTCGGGAACATATCCAGATAACCGGTCATTTCATTTATGTCCTTTTTAGGATTAGGTAAAACCGATTTTGGAATTATCATAGCCGCTGCTGAGTGAATTCCACCTTCATCTGTTGAGTGTTTGAATCCTTTATACGGAAAATTATTTCCAGCTTCGGGTGTACCTCCATTATCCGAAAAATACAATACAATGGTATTTTCCAATTGATTAGTTTGTTTCAAATAATCCATAATTTTCCCCACATTATCGTCGAGCGAAATAAGCACTGCCGAATACAAAAGAGCAATTTCATCACGCGAAAGCTTCTCCGTCTGAAGCTTCCATGAATCGTCCTTAAACCTCTCTAAATTATATTTTCTTATTTCAGGCGGATAATTGATAAGACGGTGGTATTCATCCACAGTTCTCGTTTTTGTTATTTTAGTACGAATTGCTTCAGGAACTCGTTTCAACACATCTTCTTTTACATTTAACGGTCCATGAACCGCATTAAACGGTACATAACAAAGGAATGGTTGATTCTCTTTACGACTTTTATCCATAAACTCAATGGCATATTTCGACAATAAATCGGTCGAATAATCCATTTCATCTTCAATCAGTTTTTCGTCGTGAAACCAACCCGAATATCCTTTTGTGAAATAGTCAAGACCACCTGCATAGAACCCAACAAAACGGTCGAAACCATATTTATTAACGCTGATTGCTTCTGGATGAACACGTGGGGATGGGCTGTTGTGCCATTTACCAAAAAGTCCTGTTTTATAGCCTTCCTGTTGGAAATAATTTCCCAAATTTGGAATAGTTGGGTCTAAAGTCCCATCAGTTTCTGGTCCTTGACCAGTTCTCAACGGATGTAAAGCTGTTAGCAATCCAGCACGAGTTGGGCTGCTCACCATGCAAGTCATAAAATTACCAAAACGAGTTCCTTGTGCAAAAATTTTATCAATATTAGGCGTCGGCGTATTTCCGAGTGTGCAACTTAAGTCGCCATGACCTAAATCGTCAGCCAAAATAATGACGATATTTGGTTTCACTTTTTGTTGTGCAATTGCAGGCACACAAACTGAACCAGCCGCACCAATTAATACTAAGTTTGAGATTTTTGAGTTTTTCATTTTACTACTAGTTGGCAATTATAACTTCAGCAATTTCTGTGTATATCTTTTATTCGAAGTTGAAATATTTAAAACATATAGACCATTGGCATAATTACTAATATCAAGACT
>JBBQMQ010000291.1:0-5810 GCA_038329115.1 Bacteroidales bacterium | reverse complement strand
TGGAGTGGTAGTGCGAGTGGATGAAAACAAGAAAATGTTGTATGTAGAAGATAAGGACGGGTTTGAAATCCCTGTGCCGGAACGCGAATGCGTTATGGTGGGCGTTGTGAATAAGGAAACAAATTTCCCGGTAAAGGATTTTTCCTCTAAAAGACCGACTGAAACTGTTCAAAAACCCATAGCATTAATTGAACCCGTGAGAAAAGAAGACCCAATTGTGGAAACCTCCGAAGGTGAAACATTGAAAGTGCTGTTGGCATTTTTTCCTGTCGATATTAAACAATTGCAAACCACTTCGTACGAATGTTATCTGGTAAACGATAGTAATTATTACCTGTATTACAATATTATAAACGGCGAAAATGATGCCTTTAAAAGCATCGGAAGTGGATTGATAGAACCGAATACACAGGAATTGCTGGCCGAAATCAACAAAGAGGAATTAAGTGCGTGGGAAAAACTGAGAATTCAGATTCTGTCGTTTAAAAAGGGTAAAAATTATACGCCTCAGGCAGTTGTTGATGTAAATTTGAAACTAAACGCTGTGAAATTTTATAAACTGCACAGCTTCACATCCTCTGATTATTTCGATGAGCTTGCGATGCTGATAGACATTACTTCCGAAAAGGAAAAAGAAGTTGAGAATCAAAAACTGGCTGATATTTCACCCGAAGAAATCAAACAGGCCATGTTTCAAAAAGAAGAAATCGGTCGACCACGCATTATTAAACGCCAACAACAAGCTGAAATAATAGAAGTTGATTTGCATATTAACGAGTTAGTCGATTCTACAAGCGGAATGAGTAATGCCGATATGCTTCGGTTGCAGCTTGATAAATTCCACGCGGTAATTGCCGAAAACAAAAACCGCAAAGGACAAAAAATTGTATTTATCCACGGGAAGGGTGAAGGCGTGCTGCGCAAAGAAATTGAAAAACTACTAAAAACCCAGTACAAAACCTTTTATTTTCAGGATGCATCGTTTCGTGAATATGGTTTTGGAGCAACCATGGTTACGATTAAATAAAATAAAGAACCCCAAACCCCTAAATGGGAATTTAGGGTTTGGGGTTCTTTTTATTTAGAGGTCTCAGTCAAAAACAAAATCATTCGTTCCACCGCTTTCTGGCAAACCGGACAAAATTCGGGAGCTTTATTAGTACGCATTCTGCAATCGTAATAAGGTCGATACAAGCCTTTGATCAGATAACCACCACCTTCAAAAACACCGATTTTTGTTTTCGTCGAATCATCCACAGGAGTTGGAATTACTGTTCCGACAGCTAATTCCGATTTCCATTTCCTGTCGAATTGAACCAACGAACTTATATTCGGCTCCCAGGGTTCTTTTTTTATATCATACGTATCGTCCAACACATCTTTATCGTAGAAATATTCGTCGGCAAGTCCGGCAAATGAATGTCCGAATTCATGCACTGTAACTTGTTTTGCCAAATTATTACCGGCAGCTGTTAGTGCATAAAAATTATAAATTCCACCTCCACCATAAGTATCTGTATTGGCTAATACATAAATGGCGTCGTAAGGAACTAATGCCGCTAAATCTCGTAGTTTAAAACTGTTTGGAGTTGTGAGGTAGCGCGGTTCATAAAACGTGAAGAAATTTGACCCGACAGCCGTATTTTTCCACAGATTAAGCTGAGGCTTTGAAATTCCTGAATCTTCGGATGGAGCTGCAACGGCGTAAATGTTGATTCTGCTCTTGTATTTTGTAAATGGCTCGTGAGTAAGCAAATTTTCAGCAAGTTGTTGAGCATCTTTGTAAAACTTTTGTTGCTCTTTAGCCGTATAACCTTCGGCAATTACAGCAATATCAATTGCTTTTTCGGGCGAAACTGTTTTGGAAATTATTTTTACAGGAACCAGTTTCGGCTTTGTCAGTTGAATCAGTTTATCGGTTGATGATAGTTTATATGAAAACAATTCCTGCCAATGATCCATATCTAATCGCTTTTCAATAACCAGCGTAACTGTATTTTTTGGAAATGGAAATTGAATGGTTTGTTCAAAACTTTTACTGGCCGAGTTAGCCTCTGGTGTCGATTGCCATTCGCGAAAAAGTGCACAAAAACCATCAACGTAAATTAGTTTTCCACTGATACTGTCCATTAAGCGAAAGCGGAAATCTCCCAGATTCAAATCTCCCGATAAATGAGATCGTCGTCCGCCCCAGAATGGTTCTTGTTTTATTTTAACCAGAAAAACATTGGTTTGTGTTCCATTCCCACATAAATTAAAGTCAACACGACAGGCTTTGTCAGTAAAATGACCGGAATATTGCTGCGGGAAAACGAATGAACAGCAAATTAAAAAGAGGATGAGCAGAAATGTTGGTTTTGACATAACTTTTAAGTAATTCAGATTTATTATTGATATATTTGTTAATACATTTATTAATTGTTCTACTTTGACCCCAAAACCCCCAAATGGGGGCTCAAGAGTGAAATTAGAAGGCGATTTCAACAAATTCATTTTTTTAAAAACTGCGTCTTTAAGCCCCCATTTGGGGATTTGGGGGTCAAAGCCAAAATATAACATTAAATATTATCGTTTACTTAGCTGATTAAATAAGTTGCAAATTAAAGAAAATTTATATACAAAACCTAAATAGAAATAGCTTTTCTTATTTATTTTATTGCAGGCTCATTCCTCTTTTCAAATTTGGCTACAGTTTATAAGGTGCAACAGATAATAAATTTACTTAAATATAAAACAGGTTTTATGCTTCGTGTTAAATCGTAATATTGACTCCAATCCACGTTCATTAAATTGTTGTAATAATCTGATGAACCGGTTTTCCCACTGACTAATGTTGTAGGCTTATTCTCATTTGCAATTGCTGTAGGTCTACGTTTGGCGGCCACTACCAATGTCCGGAGATGTTGAGTTGAATCTTTTAGTAAAAAACTTTCTTCAACATTTTTTTGATTTTCATCTATAGTGATATTTCTCACATCACATTTTTTATAACCAATCATGCTGATTGACAATGCATATTTGCCCGGCTTTACATCTTCAATTACGAAATTGCCGTTTTTGTCGCACATCGCACCATCTTGTGTTTTTAAAGTTTCTAAGTTTTTTAAAGAAGCCGTTGCATATTCAATCGGATGGTTCTTTTTGTCCGTCACACGACCTTTTACGATTCCTGATTCGGTTGCAAATACAGGACTACTTAATAAAATTATCCCTGATAAAAGGATAAATTGTTTGATCTGTTTATTTATTGATTTCATAGCTGTATAATTTTTTTGATACGTAATAATTGTTTATTAATTGTTTTTTGAATAAGTTCTATAAATAATGACTGACATTCAGGAAAATATTACATAAGTTATTCGTTTTTAATTGGTTATAAAGTTAGTTTTGTACATAAACGCCTGTGACTACTATGTTTTCACCTCTGTAAATATGGAGCGGATATTCACCTGTTCCAATGGATAAGAACTCATGTTTTGCTTTGTAGGAGTTTTTACAAACATACATTCTGGTTCCATTTTCGGTTATGTAAAAGAAAGCATCCGAAGGTTGATTGAAAATCCTATTGTTGAATCTGAATCCATTAGTGTCTTTTTTGACCGGAATTCTCAAAAAATCTTTCCGTTGAAAATTACTGAACGAACCGTAAAACAAGATATGTTTTTTGCAATCTGCTTTTGTTACTTCCGATTCCGATTTGTAGATGTACATTGGTTTGTGTTGGTTCTTTTCCCAAAACACATAACTTTCGATGTCAGTTTTATCCGAATTAGTTAATTTAAAATCATCCGGCATTATCACCAGGACTGAATCAGTTCGGTAAAATGTCATCGTTAATGAGGAACTTTCCTGCGAATGTTCTGATTTATTAGTATTCGCAAAAACAATTGAGCTGCTTAAAAGCAGAAATACTGTAGCTAAGATTACGATAAAAGCTGATTTTGTTTTCATGACTTTTGATTTTTAAAATTATTGTTGTTTTTATTAGTGCTAAATTACAAATTATAGAAAATGTGTTTCTCACCATTTTAAAGTTAGACGAAAGAAAGATATTGATTGGATTTGTAGCATTCAATATTTAACAGAATAATTTTGTTTAGTAACAAATAATAATTTTCTTTTTCGATTCAAAAGTACAGATAATCAACACACTGAAAAAAATAATAGTTGACGAAAACTTGAAAAATGAACATGAAAGCCCGATAATGAAGATTGAATTGACTGGAACTCTATTGTGAACCATGAAAATTTATCTTCAAAAAATGATTACAGAAAAAATGAAGATTGAATCAGAGTTTGACCGAATCATAGCAAAAAATGATGTAATTTTGTGCTCTTTCATTGGAAATAAATAACCCGACCCAAAAAATCATAATTCATGTTGTTTCACACATTCAGATGTTCAGTTTTTTTGATTTTCAGTTTCTTGATATTTTCTTTCACTTCGTGTAAAGGCGATGATCCAAAAACTGTTTCTGCTTATATTACAGCGGTTTACGAATACACTTATGCACCCGGACAGAATGCTAGTAATGCAAAAATTACTGATTCTACTAATTTTATTGGTGAACCGAAAGCCGATAAAGGTTGGTTGTATTTAGGTGGATTTGGAGGTTATGTGATCGCGGGTTTTGATCATAATGTAATAAATGGTGATGGTGCTGATTTCGAAGTCTATGCTTTGCAGGGTGCTTCGCCCGAACCGGCTGTGGTTTATGTGATGGACGACACAAATAGCGATGGAAAACCGAACGAAACTTGGTATGAATTGAAAGGAAATCAGTTCGAAAATTCGAAACGAAATTATTGGGTAAAGTATTATAGAGCGGTTTCTGACTCGGCAAATATAACATGGAAAGACAGCAACGGAATTAAGGGCGAGTTAAAATCGGGTTTTGGATCTGAATACTCTTCCGCGTGGTGGTGGCAAGCTACAACTGCCGATAGCATTCAATTTTCAGGAACACGCTTGCCTGATGCTTTCGACAATATTTCTACGAATAATACTGAATATTGGGTAGTCCCTCACGATCGTTTTACGTGGGGTTATGCCGAAAATGTATTTGGAACCGATTATGAAACTACTAGTGGAGGAAACAAACTGGATATTTCGAATGCAGTGGATTCGTTAGGAAAAGCGGTACATTTGGATCATATCCGCTTTATAAAAGTACAATCGGCCGTTTTCCAACAGGCCGGCTGGCTTAACGAAGTTTCGTCGGAAATCAGAGGAGCGAAGGATTTAAAAAAGTGATTTTATTCAATTACAATTCCATATTTATCCAGCAATCCAGCAATCCCCATTTTTGAAAATCGTGCTTTTTTAATTTTATTTGCTTCGGGGTCAATTGAATATAGGAAAGAAGTACGAAAATCAGCTTTTTCCAGATTGGTTCTTTGAAAAATGGCACGTTGCATGTCGCAATTATCTAAAACAGCCTCTGTCAAATCGGCTTCGGTAAAGTCAGTTTCCTGTAAGTTGCAGTTTTTAAAGTGGGTTTTCTTCAATTTAATTTTATAGAAAACGGCTAATTTTAGCACACAATTTTCGAAATTCACCGAAAAAAGGAACGGATTGCATTCCTCAAACTGAACTCCAACCAACTTGCAACCAGCAAATTGAATATCATTTAAAGCTGTGTTTTTAAAACTCGCCAGACTGAAATCACAACTTTCGAAAATACATTCTCTAAACGTTACATTAAGTAAATCAGAACTGTAGAAGTTACAATTCACAAACCTACAGTTTTCATAGACTTCGCATAGCAGCTTTTCAGTTGTGTAATCAAGCCGCTCAAATAATTTATTCT
>JBBQMQ010000290.1:0-5830 GCA_038329115.1 Bacteroidales bacterium | reverse complement strand
GTATAATTTTATGGATTACTGAAGCATTGCCTAATTATCTTACATCACTTATCCTTATTGTTACATTGGTACTAACGGGCGTTTTACCTGAAAAAAAGCGTATGCTGAACTCGGGAATCCTGTAATGTGGCTTAATATCATGTCATTTGTTTTGGCAAGCATGTTGGTTGCCACAGGTGTAGCGAAGCGTTTTGCAATCTTGTTTATATTAAAATTCGGGAAAAATGCAGGATCTATTTTCCTGAGTTTCATGGTAATCAATATCGTACTGTCGGCCTTTATTTCGGCTACTACCGCAAAGGCAGCTATTTTGCTTCCCATCTTTATGGTTATTGCAGCCATTTATGGTGCCCGTGGCAGCGATCAGCGCAATAATTTCGGACGAAGTATAGTACTCCAGAATTTGTTATACATCAATATAGGAGCCAGCGGATTTTTAACCGGCTCTGGTGCCAATTTACTGGCTGTATTTCTGATTGGCGGTGCCATTGGGGGAAACATCTTCTTCAGCGAATGGTTGATGGCCATGTTTCCGATTATGCTGATAATGATGTTAATAGGCTACTGGCTTGCAATGAAAGTATTCTTCCCACTAACGCCTTCGGAACGTTTGCCACAAATTGAAGGAGGCCTCGAAAGATTACGAAGTGAATATGCCAAACTTGGCAAAGTTAGTTTTCAGGAAAAAAAATCAGTAGTAATATTTCTCCTTATCCTGGCTTTTTGGTCAACGGATAAACTTCATGGAATTAGCCCGACTGCGGTGGCTTTTGTCGGTGCCATTATTGCCTTGCTTCCCCGAATCGGTGTTATCAAATGGAACGAAGTTGACATTCCATGGCATTTGATGTTATTTTCGGCCGGGGCATACACATTAGGTGCCGGATTTGCTGCAACTGATCTCCCTTCAATCAGTGTAAACGCTTTTTTTAATCATGTTGGAATTGGAAATGACACTCCTTTTTGGGTACTTTATTTGCTGCTTACCGGGGTAATGTTATTCAGCGCACTGTTATTTCAATCTAAGACCATGAGAGCAATGATATTTGTACCTATAGCTATTGGGGTGGCCGGACGATTTAATATCAGTATCATAAGCCTGGCGCTTCCTGTAGCGTTTATGATAGAGCATGTGTATGTGCTGCCTTTTAACAGTAAACCGGCGGCATTATTATATGAAACTGATCAATACAGCATTACAGATACCTTTAAATATGGATTTACCATGATGGTAATTGCATGGCTGGTTATAATTCTTGCCGGTGAAACCTGGTTTAAAGTTCTGGGTATAACTCCAAATGGTGTATTTGGGATTTTTTAATTAATTATACCCCAATATTCATTTCTGTGTTTTTCTATTTAACACACAATAGAGCTTTTGCAAAAGGATAACTGAAACGAAACTGAGAGCGCGATTTATCAGACGTTTTCCAAAAAAAAGCGATAAAAAATGCTGATAAAAAAATACAATGATTTTGTGAATTTCCTGAGTTTTGCTACAAACCTCAGGAAGTTACGTAGTCGGATAAATCAAAGCATTGATATACCCGAAATAATCAGTGAATTCCCCAATTCGCATCCCAGAGGATTTATTAAGGAATTCAAAAAGCGGAGGACTACAATTGTCGAAACCTATTTGCGGATTACTAAAAGCCTGGAATCAGCAAATTACAACGAAAGAATTCATGCATTAAGCTTACTGGCGGAACACATTTTGTATTCGCGGTCGCTAAAAATGCCGCTTAATGCTGCCAGAGTTCAACTGGCATTAATGAAGGAAGTTGTAAAACACCGCGATAATAAGCGCATTCAACTTGAGTTGATGCGTGATTTTACAGTTTCCTCTTACGGGCATCCCAGAGTCATCAGGAATTTCCTGAAAAAGCTAGACATTATTGAAGTTCCCGAAACAGGCGAAGAACTTAAAGATTTGAAAATGGGGTGGGATTTTCATGTTCATGATAACACTTCGTATGGACGCAAATCGCCTATTCAGCTTATCATTGATGCATTTATTAAGGGTATTTCCGAGCTTACCGTTGCTTACAACAATCTCGATAGGGAAGAAGCGATAAAAGAAGTGCTTGAAGCGGGTCGGATTTTGGGAATTAAAGTTAATATAGCTTTGGAATTTAGTGCGCTAACCAACGGAATTCGCTTTCATTACCTGTATATTCTACCCAATTTTTCCAGCAAAAAAGGACGCTTCAAAAAATTCCTGAAACAAAAATCGGATAACTTTAAAGAATTCATGCATGAGCTGGAAGAAAATGAAAAAAAACGGGAAAAACAAATAGAGAAACTAGTTGAAGACTTTAACAATCAACATCTTCCACACATTAACGAAGGATATTCACCCGAATCGATATATTATCTTCACCCGCTTATTGTAAACACGGAGGAAAACACTTTGGGGAATAAAATTTATTCCCGCCGGCAGTTGGGCGAAGTTCTTTATCCAAAGCTTAAAACGGTGCTCGAAAAAAGAGCTTTGCAGGTTACGGCTTTAAAAATCCAATCCGGAAAATCGCCCGAAAAGTTTAGCAGACTGGAAATTGAAAACATCCAAAGGCAATTTGTCGAAATTCGTGCACAATACCGTAACCTGGAACCGGAAAAAATAAGGGTTGAATACTTTGCAGGAAACGAATCGTTAGTTGCTGAAACGACAATGAGTAGCCTTGAGGACATTTACAACCTGGCAAAAAAAACCGGGGGAACTATAAAATTCATTCAGCCACTCGAACATGGATTACAGGCAGCAATTGACAAAATTCTCGAAAACCACGAAATGTTGTCGTTTACTGAGATTTACAATATGTATGAAACAATCGACACCAAAGAATCTGATTTTGTGTTATTTACAAATTTCATAAAAATTCTGAACCAAGGCTCTCAGTCTGAATTAACCCAATTTTTAGAATCAAACAACTTAACATTTAACCTGGATAAACTCGAAGATGCACAGGCATATTACAAGCAAAATATGCTCATTCCTGCTGTTGGAAGCGATGCTACCGGTCGGTCGACACTTGCTCCGGGTATGGGATTTATTTTGGAAAGCCGTTTGCCAAAACATCAAAGGAAACATTTTGAAAAAACCCATCATACGTTGCCGGATGAAATATCAGAATTGATGTTTAACCTTGCCCGAATCCCCAAAACTCCGTTAAACAAAAAAGAAAAGCCTAAAATTATCTGTTTGGGTAAAGTGGATGTCGGAAAATATAACTTGTTAGGCGACGAAAACATTGAAAAGCCAATAAGTCCGGTTCGTGCCTGGGAATATCTCAATCCAGCTATTAAAAATTTCATATTCATATTGATCGGTTTTATTCCGGCATATTATATTATAGGGTATGAATATGCATTACTATGGTTTGCCATTACGGGCACCCGCAATATGTTTGTGGATGTAATTTCCGGAAATGGACTCAGTCCCAGGGAGTGGCGTTCCAATGATATAAACTGGACTAATTTTGCACATTCGCTTTTCTGGACAGGCTTTTCAGTGCCCATCCTTGGTTTTGTAAAAGCCCGTTTCGATATTGCCTGGACCGGAGCTCACGAGGGATTTATGTTTGAGACTTTAAAATTCTTTTTCCTAAATGTTGCGAATGGCTTATACCTGGCATCGCATAACTACATCAGGGGCTTTGACAAGCCTACAATCAGAGCAAACTTCTTTCGCAGTATAATTGCCTGGCCATTTGCAGCATTGTTTTCACCTATTGGTAATGCACTTCTGATACCAAGTATTGTGCAAACTAAATTTTGGTCGGATGTGGTTGCAGCAATTATCGAAGGAAGTGCAAAATACAAGAACATTATCCGTATAAAATATCAGATAATGAAGAAATTAATGCCGGATTTGTTTAGCGAAGACGAAGAAACGGAAAAGCTTGCCATGCTTGATATGATCTACTTCGTTAACGAAAGCACAAGGGCAAAAACTGCTTTACGTAAGCAATTGATTCCGAAACAACGATTTTTAACGCGATTTAAAAACTATATTCTCAGAAGAAAAACACAATTTTCGCCAAATGAATCACTTTTTGAACTTAAAAGAAGAATGAATAATCCTGATGGAGTTAATCAGTTGATAAACTTCATTATTGGGAATTATCATCGGGAGCAGAGTTTGTTTCTGGTAAAAATGGTATCTGAAAACTATTATAACCTACAGAAATGGGTTGATAGAATTGACAAGTAGCGTACTCCAAAACTCATGGACCAATCGACAACATCAAGATAGTAAGAGTGTACACTAATTAGAAGTTACAATATAGAGGATAAAACAAAACTACCCGTGTAAAGCCCTGATTTTATGGCTTTACACGGGTAGTTTAGTATAAAAATGACAGGAATATTTTCATATTCCTGCAACAAACTTTTATTTATTCAATATAGGCAATCTTCCAGGTGTTAGCGGAGCGCCTATTTTGTTAAGTTCATTTTCCAATGCCGGTATATCTGTTTCTCCTAATTTTTTAATCTGCTGATATACAGGCGGGAATTCCTCATTAAGAATATTGTAAGCACCCATTTGCGTTTGAGTAGGTTCCGAAGTGGCAGCCCACAACGATGAACTCATAGTTCCCAGCCTCGAATTCAGAGTAACAGGCGAAGGTGGATTTTCCTCTTCGCTTGGTACATTCGATTTTCGGTTGAACTTTTGATTTAAAATTACATCCAGTTGGGTAACGATATCCTTCGCTTTCTTACTCAATTCGATATTTGGCACCGGTAAAGCCGCCAAAGCCTGCTCAATATTCAGCGCTCGTTTGTAAAGGCCCTCTGCGTAATTCTCAGTACCACCAACTGTAGTTGATAATTCTGTAATCTTTTGGTACAAATCAGCCAAAGCTGCCCTGTCTTTTATTGGGAATGACGTGCTTCCTATCACCTTACATGTAAACTCTTCCGGTCCGGCCAGTAAACTGGTCTGATCCCCAATTGTCATGCTAATAGATACTTTATATTTCCCGGGAGCCACTTGTAATCCACTACCGTTATCGGCCAGTGGATCAAATTTTTCGCCAGCTTCAACACTACGGGTCGACTGACGGCGCATATCCCAAACAAACCTTTGAATACCTGATGCAGGAGTTTTTCTTATTGTTCTGATTACATTTCCTTTTGCATCGGATATGGTATAAGTTATATATGAAGGGATTTCATTTTCTTCTGCACGAAGTTCTGCAGGAGTTGGCATAGGAATTTTTTCTCCTTTTTTAAACAGTTCATTTTCCTTTTCCTCACGCGTTGCTTTCATCGTTTTAGGCGCAAGTTTTTCCTTCATAAAATAAGTAAATACTGCTCCGAATTCAGGATTCTTAGCAACATAAGTCATTGAACCGCTCTGTCCTCCACCTCTGGTTTGAGGGAACATAAGCGCATCTTTTACAGGAAAAAGGTATGCTTCTTTTTCAAGTATTTCTTTTTTGAAGGTTCTCAGCGGGGTGTAATCGTCGAGAATATAAAACCCACGGCCAAAAGTGGCTACAACCAGGTCGTTTTCACGTTTCTGAATAGCTATATCTCTAACAGGAATTGTTGGAATACCTGATTTAAGCTGCACCCAGGCTTTGCCACCGTCAACAGTAAAGAAACAGCCAAACTCAGTTCCGGCAAATAAAAGATCCGGATTCACAAAATCCTGTTGAATACTGTGAACGGTTCCGTTTTTCGGCAGATTCCCGGCAATTGACATCCATGTGCGGCCTTTGTCAGCACTTTTATAAACGTAAGGAGTAAAATCATCGCGGAGGATATTGTCGAAAGAGGCAAATACAACATTTGCATCGAATTTTGAAGGTTGAATATCGCT
>JBBQMQ010000289.1:0-5841 GCA_038329115.1 Bacteroidales bacterium | reverse complement strand
CACGCATTATCTCGATTATGGTTCAGGTGCTGGCAAAACCTGGGAAGGTTTTTACTATACCGACCGCAATACAGCAACCAATGCAGTGATTGATATGTATTCCGACTCGTTGCGTTATTTCCCGAATCCAAACCCAAGTTTTGTGGCATTTGGTTCTGCCGTGGAGATTGAACATTCAGTACCTAAAAGCTGGTGGGGTTGCGATATTACCCATCCCGACTGTCCGGCCAAAGACCTTAATCATCTATTCCCTGCTGATGGAACCACCAACATGTCGAAAAATGATAATCCCCCTGGCGTGGTGAGTGGAACACCCACGAAGAACAACGGTGTCAGCAAAATAGGACCGGCTGTTTACGATGGCTATGTGGGTGCAGTATTCGAACCGGCCAATCAATACAAAGGCGATTTTGCCCGTGCGTATTTTTATATGGCAACAGCGTATGAGCATTATGCCCGTAAATGGGATACAACCAAGCCGGAAAACATGATGATGAATAATACCTATCCGGTGTTGAAACCGTGGGCTGTTCAGTTATTGTTGCAGTGGCACCGTCAAGACCCGGTCAGTTCGAAAGAAGTAACACGAAATGATGTGGTATATGGTATTCAGAAAAACAGAAACCCGTTTATAGATCATCCCGAATTGGTTGAATATATATGGGGCGACAAGACCACCATTCCCTATCGGTTGGATGGAAATATCTATTTTCCGTACCTGAAACGGCCAAACAATAACGATACGCTGAATCTGGGAAAAGTGTCGTATTCACAAGTAAAAGATACTACGATTAATCTTCAGGCAATGAATCTGACAGGTGATTTAACATTGTTGTGGGGAGGAACAAATGCTTCTAATTTTTCATTAGATAAAACCATTATTACCAAAGCAGAAGCACTGGCAGGATATAGTCTTCATATACATTACACGGCAGTTGGTGTTGGTACTCAATCAGCCATTCTTACTATTTCGGGAGGTGGCATCACGACGGTTTCACTTCGGTTGAAAGTTGTTTCTACAGATGAATTCACAGCTTTATCCGCAACAAATACCGCCACCAGCAGCTTTGTGGCTAACTGGACATCATCAGGTGGTGCCACAGGTTACACGCTGAATGTATTTACCTATCAAAATACCGGAACAACACCCACCACTTTACTCGAAGAAGATTTTAATCTGTCACTTCCCAATAACTGGCTGAAAGAAGGATACACCGACAACACCCTGTACAGCAACATTAAAATGGGTACAGCTTCTACGTATGGAAAAATAACCACGCCGGCACTCGATTTATCCACTGCCACTTCTACACTTACTGTTCGTGCAAAACAATTTAATAATGACACCGGATCAAAACTTACCGCTACGCTTGATAACAACCCGTTGGCAGTGTGGACAACCGCTGTCGGCAATCAGGATTTCACGGTTGATATGCCGGTTTCAACATCAATATCCAAAGTGGCTCTTTCGTGCATTGCCAATAAACGGGTGTATGTGGATTACGTCAAAGTAGTTGCACAAATTCCTATACTAAACACAGTGTCTATCGGCGGTTACCCAAAATCTTTCGGAGATGTATTTGCTGCATCGGTTACCGGACTTCAAAGCAACAGCACTTATTATTATACAATTACTCCGATAGGAAACGGTGCTTTATCATCCAATCAGATTCAGGTTCTAACTAAAATTGGTACAGCTGTCAGTCAGAATTCGGCAGGAAATGTAACGTGGACGACTTCACAGCATGGAATTACGGTTCATAACCTTTCGGCAGGATGCACACTGGTAGTACGGGATATGATGGGACGCACGATACAGACTTTCAACACAAAAAATACGGAACTTGCACTCCTTCTACCTTCCAAAGGAATGTATATAATATCTGTTCAACAAAACCAACAGACACGAACACTGAAAATACTGTATTGACAGCAATTCGAAAGGATATAAATCAGTACATGTTTTGTAAGATTTAATCTAGATATATCGTTTTTAAAGAGAAAGAATAGTCTGTTTCCAAAAAAAAAAGCAGGCTATTCTTTTTATAGAACTTCTGGCAGTTAATGTCAAATGAATTAACATTTAAGGCCAAAGTCAACTTTGGCATAATACCGATGCATATGGTACATTCCGTGAAACGGAAGAAATAAACAGTAAAATCAGTTGTAGCCGACATTGGACTGTATTATTTCTGCAATCGGTATAATAGATCAACGGACAGAATTCATATCTATTTGTAAAACTCATTTTAGTTAATCGTGCAACGTTTTAAGTGCATAGAGCATCTATTATACTATATGAAACCTTTAAACTCTTATGAAACGCATTATTCTTTATTTTGTATCAACATTTATCCTTACTGTTTTTCTTTCGGGATGCGGAAGTGATAGTACTATTGTGCGTTTTCTGGCACCACCACCCATTATAGGTTGGTCACTTGATTCTATTCCGTTTGATAATGCATGGATTTCTCCTACAGATGTGGCTTTCATAAATACTAAAACGGGCTATATACTTGGAACAAATGGTGATTTGCTCAAAACTACCGATTATGCCCGAACATGGACCAATACTAATATTGAACCCACAGGCGTAATGACCCGTTCCATATCATTTATCAATGAATCCACCGGTTTTATTTATGGAACATGGAATGTATTGGATGGTGATTCCTACGGCTTGTTATATAAAACCACCGACGGAGGTTTACATTGGACGAAACATCAATACCCTACTGCCTATAACCTTTATTCATTAAAGTTCTTTGATGCAAGCAATGGAATTGCAATAAACTGGACTAATGCCGGTTCGTTTTTAATGACAACCGGTAACGGAGGAGCTACGTGGGAAGTTGCCAATATTAAACTTGATCCTCCGGTAAGCAGATTATTCTACGTAGGCGATATTTGCTACGCAACAGCCTATAATCAACAAATTTATAAAAGTGTTGACCGCGGTAAAACGTGGAGTACAATCAATACACCAGCTAGTGCTTCGAATTATCTCGGAGGTTTTTATTTTCTGAACGTGAATAACGGATTTGTAAATGTGGACGGTAAAACATATAAAACCACGGATGGCGGTAATAACTGGAACCAGATTAATTCATCATTCCCTGCATTCAGAACTCCTTTCACTCCAGCCAATTATTTTCATTTCTGTAATACATCAGATGGAATTCAGATTAAAGATAGTATTGCTTATACTGGTGGAGATTTCCCTTCGTTTATCGGGACTACGGTATATACTACAACCAATGGCGGCAATAAGTGGGTAAAGTCCGGTTTGTTGAAGAAGTTTTACTTTGGCAATGTGGTTTTTGTAACCGATTCGCTCGCATACTGCATTAGCAACAGGAATATTTATACACTGCGGAAAAAATATAAATGATTATCAGCAATTATATAATCAATTGTAGTTTACTTAGCTCACAGATTATACTGAGCATACGGATAATAAGTGCTTATTGATTCATTGATTTCGTGCACATAGCTATTTAGCAATAGTGATATTCTGTTCTTTCTGTGTGTTGAGTGTGCTAATTCTTATTCAAAACGGAATTGATATGACATGTTTAAGCTAAAAAATCAAGACTGCATATTAGGCTGATAATCAATAAATTTAAATAACCACAGAAAAATGAAAGCCCTCTACATTCAATACTTTATTATACTATTCTTTGCTGGCTGTACTTCAAATAATGTGATTGTCTTCACGCATCAAAAACAGGTAGAGATAAACCGGGGGGATACTCTCAAACTAAACCTAGGCTTTTTTGGTGATGAAGAAGGGGTGCGTATTTACAGTGATGCCACCAATGCAAAAATCAGTCGGCTAATCAGGCAGATTAATACCGGTTCCATAGTGTATGAATATCTGCCAATAGATACGTTTACCGGAGCCGACAAAGTGGTTTTGATTCTTAATAGGGGCTCCGATGGAGCATCCATGGGAATTAATGATACTACAATGGTGACTATTGTTGTAAAATAAGAGAAATAGTCAAATGGAATTACTTTTTAAGTAATAAAAACAAAATGCCACTTTTTGACTTAAACCAAAAATAGAGGTGAGTTATTGGCGTGAAAAAAGCCTACAACGCTTTACGAAATGTGTGTAAATGTGTGTGTGTAGGCTTTTTATTTGTTTGATTATCAAAGAATTGAAAATCGTATTGTGACCGCAGCAGGATTCAAACCTGCAACCCCCACATCCGTAGTGTGGTACTCTATTCAGTTGAGCTATGCAGCCATTCTTTTTAAAAGCGAGTGCAAAGATAAGGCTATTTTTTCAATCTGCAAAGCAAAAAAACAAAAAACCTTCTTAAACCAACACAAAGTCGAGTTGTTTCTTGTCCAGATTGGCTTTGGCTACTTTCACGGTTATTTCGTCACCAAGCTGATATTTTTTGTGATAACGACGGCCAACAAGGCAATAGTTTTTATCATCAAAAGTGTAATAATCATCATCCAAATCGCGGATCGGAATCATTCCTTCGCACTTATTTTCAATTAGTTCCACGTAAATTCCCCATTCGGTTACGCCTGAAATTACGCCATCGAAAGTCAGACCAATTCGTTCCGACATAAATTCCACTTGTTTGTATTTTATCGATGCGCGCTCCGCATTGGAAGCCAATTGTTCCATATCCGAGCTGTGCTGGCAATAATCTTCATATTCCGAAGCATTTACACTTCGTCCACCATCTGCATATTTCTCGAGCAAACGGTGCACCATCATGTCGGGATAACGGCGAATTGGCGACGTGAAATGCGTGTAGAAATCAAATGCAAGTCCGTAATGTCCTAAATTGGACGTCGAATAAATGGCTTTTGCCATAGAACGAATGGCGAGTGTTTCAATCAGATTCTGTTCTTTTTTCCCCTGAACTTCATCCAACAAATGATTAATGGAACCTGAAACTGAAGCTTGCTTGCCAGTAGTTTTAAGAGTATATCCGAAACGTTTGATAAAGGCAGCAAAATTGTTCAGTTTGTCCGGATTTGGTACATCATGAATACGATAAACAAATGTTTTCACCGGTTGACCTTTTCCCGGTCTTCCTATATGTGTGGCTACTGTTTTATTTGCCAGCAACATAAATTCTTCAATCATTTTGTTTGAATCCTTTTGTTCCTTGAAAAATACAGAGGTTGGTTTGCCTTTTTCATCAATTTCAAAGCGCACTTCAACCCGGTCAAAAGCAATAGCTCCGTTTTCGAACCGTTTCTGTCGAAGTGTTTTCGCCAATCGATCCATGGTCAGAATTTCTTCTTTATAATCTCCTTCACCGGTTTCAATAACAGCTTGCGCTTCTTCGTATGCGAACCTGCGATTGCTTCGAATTACAGTTTTGGCAATGTTATAATGTTGTATTTCAGCTTTGTCATTCATTTGAAAAATAACTGAGTAAGTCAGTTTGTCTTCATTGGGACGCAAAGAACAAATTCCGTTCGATAAATGCTCGGGCAACATAGGAATAGTCCGATCAACCAGATAAACAGAGGTTGCACGTTGTTGTCCTTCTTGTTCAATAATACTGTCAGGGCGAACATAATGCGTAACATCGGCAATATGAACGCCAACTTCCCAAAGTCCGCTGTCCAGTTTTCGCAACGAAAGCGCATCATCAAAATCTTTGGCATCGCGTGGATCGACCGTAAAAGTAGTAACATTACGCATATCAATTCGTTTGGCCACTTCTTCCGGCGTAATGCCAGCATCCATTTTATTGGCTGCTGCTTCCACATCCTCCGGATATTTATACGGCAATCCAAATTCAGCCAGAATGGCGTGCATTTCAGCATTGTTGTCGCCTTTATCGCCTAATATATCAATTA
>JBBQMQ010000288.1:0-5849 GCA_038329115.1 Bacteroidales bacterium | reverse complement strand
ATGATAAGGTTCTCCTTTTAAGATGGTCATAGCCCGATATAGTTGCTCCAGAAAAATAAGCCGAACCATTTGATGCGAGAAAGTCATTTTCGAAAGCGACATCTGACTGTTGGCTCGTTGATAAATCCGCGGCGAAAAACCGTAAGGACCACCAACTACAAAAATCATGCGCTTAAACGAAGCCAGCATCTTTTTGGCTATAAAACCTGAAAATTCAACCGATGTAAACTGTTTTCCTTTGTCATCCAACAAGACAATGTCATCGCCGTTTTCAATTTGTTTCAAAATCAAATCGGCTTCCTTTTCCTGCTGCTCCGCAATAGAAAGGTTCTTCGTATTTTTCAGTTCGGGAATTACAACAGTTTCGAATGGAATGTAAAATTTCAAGCGGCTTTGATAATCATCCTGTAACTTTATTAGGTTTGAATCAATTGTTTTTCCGACAGTTAACAGTATTATTTTCATTTATTTATAATTTTTCTGCTTTTTGGCTTGCTATTTGTACCAAATAAAAAACGGTCAAATAATTTGGCTGTAATGATTTAATTAATGTACATTTGTATCGCAATTCCTTAATCAGATGCAAATATGGCATTTTTTAACGAGAAATCATTTCAAATTAAACATGTTTTTTGTAAAAAAAATATTCAAAAATGAAAACAATCAAATTAATTCTGGTCGCCTTTAGTCTGTTTTTTGCAATTCCTTTGATTGAAGCACAGAATTCGGATGTTCCCGCTGATATTATTTCTGCTCTCGACAGTGGAAATGCAAGTCAGTTGTCAGGTTATCTGAATGCAAATGTGGAATTGGTTATTGACAATAAAAACGATGTTTTCAGTAAACAACAGGCCAGCGGAATTATTGCCGATTTTTTTAGAAAAAACAAAGTAACTGATTTTCAATTGCTCCATAAAGGAACTAAAGATGCTGCTAGTTTTGCCATCGGCACGCTGAAAACAACTTCCGGAAATTTCCGTGTATACGTGCTGACACGAAAAAATGAAATTCAACAACTCAGAATTGAACCTTCCAATGACTAACGATTTCGAACAACTTATTTCACTTTGGTTTGCCGAAGATATTGGTGATGGCGACCACACAACTCTTTCATGTATTCCACCTACAGCTTTAGGAAAATCTCAATTAATAATTAAAGAAAATGGCATTTTAGCCGGTGTTGAAGTTGCGCGGAAGGTATTTCATGCTTTTGACCCGGAATTGAAAATGAGTGTTTTTATAAACGATGGTTCTGAAGTTAAAGTTGGTGACATTGCTTTTATTGTGGAAGGAAAAATTCAGTCGTTGTTACAAACAGAACGCCTGATGCTCAATATTATGCAACGTATGAGTGGTGTTGCCACAAGAACTCGCGAATACGTAAAAGCACTTGAAGGAACAAAAACCCGAGTTTTGGATACCCGCAAAACGACACCAGGTTTGCGTTTACTCGAAAAAGAAGCTGTAAAAAAAGGACGTGGCGTGAATCATCGGATTGGATTGTACGATATGATTTTGTTGAAAGATAATCATGTGGATTTTGCAGGTGGAATTGATAAAGCAATTTTGCGCGCTAAAAATTATTTGAAGGAAAAAGGAAAAGATTTGAAAATTGAAATAGAAGTTCGTAATTTCGATGAACTGGCTCAGGTAATGGCTGTTGGCGGAGTTAACCGCATTATGCTTGACAATTTCACACCGGAAAATACCAGGAAAGCGGTAGAAATTATTGCTGGTAAATATGAAACAGAATCTTCGGGCGGAATTACTTTTGCAACATTGAAAGAATATGCCGAATGTGGTGTCGATTACATTTCAGTCGGTGCACTCACGCATTCGGTGAAAAGTCTGGATATGAGTTTTAAAGCGGTTTAAAAAATAATTCAAACATTAAACATAACTGACTTGCCTTGTTGGCAAGTCAGTTTTTATGTTTTCAACAATAATATCTGCATAATTGTTGATTATTCAGCTACTTTTACGAACTTAGCAGTATAAAATTAAGTAAAATGAAAAAAGGATTAGAATTAAAGTTGGTGAATTCGTATCGCTTTACATCAGATGAAGAACCTACTGACGAGCAACTTAGGCAGATATTTTAAGCAAGTTTCACAAACTGATTTTCGAGTGTTACATTAAAATGAATATCCGCTTTCAATGCTTTAAAAACCTTCATAATTGTATCCATCGTGGCACTATTTGCGCTATTTTCTAATTTCGAAATTTGAGATTTCTGTACTCCAACAAGCTGGCCTAATTGCTCTTGTGTAAGATGACGTTCCATTCTTGCAGTTTTAATAATTCGGCTCAAAACTTCCATATTCAATTCATATTCGTACTCTTCTCTTTCTGCAGTTCCCGTCTGGCCTATATATTTGTCTTTCATTTCGGAAAGCGCCACAGTCTTTATTTTATTGGTTGACATAATATTAAGTGTTTTATTTGTTATCAAAATAGTTTATTCTGATTTTTAGAGCTTTTTCAATTTCATTTTTTGGTACTTTATCTACTTTTTTAATAAAACCGTGAGTAGCTATTACCAAAGTATCATTTCCATCTGTTTTGTCCCAAAAAGCAAGCAGTCTGATTTGTAATCCGCCGAATTTAGTTCTAAACTCCCAAATATCGTTTTGCAGTTTTTTAAAAAGCTTCGGGTCGTTAGTCTGTTCAGCCAAGTCAATATTATAAAGAATCTTCTTTACAGTTTTTACATCGAGTTTTGAGAAAAACTCATCCACTTCCTTTAAAAATACTGTTTGGAAATAATGCATTCGAACTAGTTTTTTGCAAAGATACAACATGTTTCCAAATATGGAAACATTTATCATGTAAATTTATAATAATAAACGGATTTACCTTGTTGGGCAGATCATTAGTGAGGTCGTTTTTTATTTCAAAAACCCCTGATCTTTCAATACTTTTAAAAATTTATCGGAGAAGAATTCATTATTTTTTTTGCTGTACCGAATGTCGGTAAATACTTGTGCAAGTGTTTCTTTTTTGTTTTCGACTACGAATTGTTTGTAAAATTCGCTGTTTTCTTTTTTAGCATACAATTCGTTTATTTCTGTTTCCGAAAAATCCTTATAAGTTTCGTGATGAACAACCGCGCTCAAAGGCAGACGATCAGTTTGTTCAGGATTATCGGCAGGATAACCAACGGTAATCGTGCTAATTGGAACTACCAATTTTGGTAATTTCAAAATATCAATTATTTCGCCGGCATTATAAGTAGTTGTCCCAAGATAGCATATTCCTAATCCGGCGCTTTCGGCAGCAATACAAAAAGTCTGAGCGGCAATTAATGCGTCAATTGCAGTTGCCATAAAAGATTGAAAATTATCGTAACCCGGATTTGCATTCCGTTGTTCGCACCATTTTGAGAAACGGTTAAAATCAGCACAAAAAGTCAAAACAACCGGCGCCTGAGTTATCATTCTTTGATTGAAATGAGTAGGAGCCAGTTGATTTTTTAGTTCGGAATCGGTTGTGACAATTATACTGTATGCCTGCATATTGCCTGTGTTTGAAGCCCTGCATGCTGTTTCCAACAATTGTTCCAGTAATTCCGGCGCAATGTTTTGTTCTGTGTAATTTCGAATACTGCGGTGTTGATTGAGAATATCGAGCATAGTTTTCAGTGAATAATATAGGTGACCAAATAGTTTTTTTTGAACTGCAAAGATACTTGTTTTAGAGGTGAGCTGCAAACACAAAAAAGAGAAAATCCAACTTTAGAAGTTGAATTTTCTCTTTTTTAATTGATGATTGATAGCCGATAACTGTCAACTTTTAAAGTATTCCCTGCGCCAGCATCGCTTTCGCTACTTTCAGGAATCCTGCTACATTGGCACCTTTCATATAATTAATGTATCCATCTGCTTCGCGACCGTTTGCAACACATTGAGCATGAATTTCGCTCATAATTTGATGCAATTTTGCATCTACTTCCAGCGCAGTCCACGAAATATGCATGGCATTTTGAGTCATTTCTAATCCCGAAGTGGCCACACCACCTGCATTAACTGCTTTACCGGGTCCATACATAATTTTATTTTGGATTAATAAGTTGATTGCTTCCGGTGTACATCCCATATTGGAAATTTCACCAACACAAATTACTCCGTTTTCAATCAGTTTTCTGGCATCGTTTTCATCGAGTTCATTTTGTGTAGCACAAGGCAAAGCAATATCCACTTTCAATTCCCACGGACGACGGTCAGGGACAAACTGAGCTCCGAATTTTTCGGCATAAGGCGATACAATATCATTACAAGTAGCCCGAAGATCAAGCAAATAATCAATTTTATAGCCCGAAATACCATTTTCATCATAAATATATCCATCCGGACCGGAAATGGAAACTACTTTTGCACCCATTTCGGTTGCTTTGGTGGCAGCTCCCCAGGCTACATTTCCAAAACCTGAAATGGCAATGGTCTTTCCTACTATGGATGTTCCTGCAGTTTCCAGCATTTGTTTTACAAAATACAATCCACCAAAACCTGTTGCTTCAGGACGAACAAGTGAACCACCAAATTCGAGATTCTTACCTGTCAATACTCCGGTATTTTCGCGAGCCAGTTTACGGTACATTCCGTATAAATATCCTATTTCACGACCTCCAACGCCAATATCACCTGCCGGAACATCTGTTTCGGGGCCAATATGTCGCCAAAGTTCAATCATAAATGCCTGACAAAAACGCATCACTTCAGTATCTGATTTTCCTTTCGGATTGAAGTCAGAACCACCTTTTGCACCGCCCATTGGAAGGGTGGTGAGAGCATTTTTAAATATTTGTTCGAACCCTAAAAACTTAAGGATGGAAAGATTTACTGACGGGTGAAAACGCAAGCCGCCTTTGTAAGGGCCAATCGCGTTATTAAACTGAATCCGATAACCCAAATTAAGCTGAACTTCCCCACGGTCATCAACCCACGGCACTTTAAATGTAAAAATACGATCAGGTTCAACCAATCTTTCTGCGATTTTTGCTTTTTCAAATTCCGGATGATTGTTGTAAACCTCTTCGATGGTCATCAACACTTCGCTAACTGCTTGTAAATATTCATTTTCGCCCGGATGTTTCGCCTCAAGCGATTGCATAATTTTTTGGATATTCATAAAATTGATCTTTTTAAAAAGTAAAATAAAGTAAGATTTACAACTTTGTCTTCATGTAATTATATTAATATTGGTAATCGTAGTAACAAATTGAAAGTAAAACCCAAAACATTCACAAATAAAACAATAATAAATTCTTAAATGACTTGAAACATAGCTTTAAACTGTGTCATTTCGATTTCGGTACAAGTTTAAAGTTTTTATTTGTGATAATCAAATTTTTTCTAATATTTTTCTAATATTTTTTTTATCAAATCAGATAGCAATTGAAATTACTAGTTTAATTGGTTGAAAATATGAATATTACGTATTTATTTGTTTGAATGATTTTTGAAACTTAAAACTGCATAAATCTGGTGATTATCTTTAGTAGTTACAAATTGAAAGTAAAAATATTTTACTGATAATTAAGATTTTTATCGGTGAAGGGAAATTTGTATACTTTGTCAATAATGAACTGATTTGCAATTCATTAATCATTAAACATGCGAATAGTCGTTTTAGTTTTTATAACGTTAAGTTTCTGCTCCGATAATAAATTTTTGTATCTTTGCACTCGTCCAGATTTTAATCAGGTTTTATTGCTCAAAAGCTGGAACAAATGTTTATGTATTAATACTTTTTTCGGGTGAAAAAGATTGTATTTTGTTTTCAGTTTCTGGTAATTTTCACAATACTTCATGCGCAGACCGCAATTCCACATAAGGTATTGTCGGTAAAGA
>JBBQMQ010000287.1:0-5850 GCA_038329115.1 Bacteroidales bacterium | reverse complement strand
CATCGTCTTGAAAAAGGTCTAACACCCTTATAAAACTTGGTGTGACCACATTTTTTGCATTGATATTCTTTATCCCATTTTATCTCTGATAAATAGCGATAACAATCTTCATCTGTTGAAAATGCTTTGTGAAACTTAATTGAATTCACACCTAAAAATTGATTTCGTTGATTCATGCTACAAAAGTAGCAATTATAAAAATAGTGGGCGGTCTAAGCGCCTATACCAATAACTAATATTCAATTCTATTTAAATAGCGCAACTTGCAAATTCACATTTTGCGTTTGCGCTATTTTTTATTATCTATTTTTTAAGAAATTAAGATGAAAAAAAATATTTTCCTACTAATTTATGCCTTTGCACTTATTCTTCTGCTTGCATCGTGCAACAAGAGCAATCGGTTCGAAATTGACACAACCAAAAATCGTGTGAATGTAAAAATACACCGGTTTGACAGCGATTTATTAAAGCTTGATACCGCGAACATTCATTTCGGAATAAAGAATTTGTATTCTAAATATCCAAATTTCTTTTCGGTTTTTTGCTACAACGTATTGGACACAAAGTATATAGACACAGTTCCAGTTGATAATTTAATTGGTAAGTTTCTGAAAGATTCTGCCTTTACAGAAGTCAACAAGAAAACGCTCGCTACATTTTCAGACATATCTGACATCGAAAAGAAAGTGTCAGATTCATATACCTATATTCATTATTATTTCCCAGGAGTAAAATTGCCTGAAATTTATTTCTTTGTCTCCGGATTTAACCGGCAAGTGATTTTAAACGAGAAGTTAATAGCTTTAGGAACCGATTTGTATCTTGGGTCTGATTTTCCTGTCTATAAAAATCTCACCTATAAGTACATGATTTACAATATGAGACGTGAATGTGTAGCTGTAGATTTAGTTTCAACCACGCTGTTCAGAATGTTTGTAATGAATAGCACCGAAGACAGATTGCTGGATAACATGCTTTTTAGAGGTAAAGTAATGTACTTAATGTCTGTATTTATGCCAGACGAAAAACCAAATGACATTATGGGGTATATGCCCGAACAATTGGATTGGAGTAAAAAATACGAAAAACAAATCTGGTCTACCATAATCGATAAAAAATATTTATTCTCTACAGATGTTCAGCTCATTCGTAAATTTATGAATGATGCACCATTTACCTCTCCAATTTCACAGGAGTCGCCGGGAAGACTCGGAACATGGATGGGTTGGCAAATAATTAAAAGTTATATGAATAACAACCCGAAAATTACTCTGACCGATTTAATGAATGAAGCAGATTCTCAAAAAATTCTTGAGAAATCAGGTTACAGACCTTGATGTGAAATCGAGTAGGAGAAACCAGTCAATCCGATTCGCGTTTTTTGTCTTTAAACCTTTTGGAGTGCGAAGCACCCAAAAGAGTTTTGAATTCTTTTAAACTCTTAAAGGTGCTTCGCACGAGGCTTATTGATTACTAAACTCTCAAAGATGCTTCGCACTCTTTGAGGTCTATTTGAGGTTTATTGATGATTAATCCGACATGCATGTACACACTAAATTCCGATCGCCATACGCATTATCCACACGTGCCACGTTTACCCAAAATTTGTTTTCGGCAACCCACGCGGTTGGATAAGCGGCTTTTTCGCGGCTGTACGGGTGATTCCACTCGCCCACGATGGCATATTCGGGATGCGGTGCATTGAGTAACACGTTGTCGGTGACATCGGCGGTTCCGTTTTCTACTTCTTTTATTTCTGCATAAATCTGCAACATGGCTTCGGCAAAACGATCCAGTTCGGCCAGCGATTCACTTTCGGTCGGCTCAATCATCAACGTTCCATGAACGGGAAACGACAATGTTGGCGCATGAAAACCATAATCCATCAATCGTTTGGCTATGTCGGTTTCGGTCACGCCCGAAGTGGCTTTGAAGTTGCGTGCTTCCAGAATCAGCTCATGCCCTACCCTGCCCTTTTCGCCGGTGTACAACACGCCGTAACTTTCGTTCAGACGGGCAGCAAGGTAATTGGCATTCAGTATAGCTATTTTAGTCGACCGCGTCAAACCTTCTTCGCCCAACATGCGGATATACCCATAGGTAATGGCAGTCACGCTGGCACTGCCGTATGGCGCTGCCGAAACGGTATTTTGCCCGAAGGTCTTGCTTGGTAAAAATGGAGCCAGATGAGAAGCCACACATATCGGACCAACGCCCGGACCACCGCCGCCGTGAGGAATAGCAAAGGTTTTATGCAAGTTTAGGTGGCATACGTCTGCACCAATCGCCCCCGGATTGGTCAACCCAACCTGCGCATTCATATTGGCACCGTCCAAATACACTTGTCCGCCGTTTTGGTGAATAGCATCGCACATGTCTTTGATATGTTCTTCAAAAATTCCGTGTGTCGATGGATAAGTAATCATACAGCCCGCCAAACGGTCTTTGTTGGCTTCGGCCTTTTCTTTCCAGTCGGTCCAGTCGGTATTTCCGCCGTCGTCGCATTTCACCACCACAATATTAAAACCGGCCTGTACGGCACTGGCAGGGTTTGTTCCGTGAGCCGACGAAGGAATCAGTATCGTATCCCGTTGAGTCTCGCCTTTCGATTTCAGATATTCGTGGATAGTCATCAATCCTGCATATTCACCAGCCGCACCTGAGTTTGGTTGAAGACTGCAAGCCGCAAAACCGGTAATGGCTGTGAGATATTTTTCAAGTTCCGAAAGCATTTCGTTATAGCCTTCGGTTTGGTCAGCCGGTGCCAACGGGTGCATTCCGCCAAATTCGGCACGACTCATGGGTAACATTTCCGAAGCTGCATTCAACTTCATGGTACACGAACCGAGCGAAATCATCGAATGTGTCAGCGAAATATCGCGGCGTTCCAGTTTTTTGAGATAACGCATCATTTCCGTTTCGCTGTGATAGCTGCTGAAAACCGGGTGTTTCAGATACGCAGAAGTACGTTCCATGCTTTCTTCAATAGAGGTCAAACCTTCCAAATCATCTTCTTCTGCAAATACCGGAGAGTTATTGTCAGCTGTTGCCAGGATTTCAATCAACGTGTTTACATCATCAATATCAGTCGTTTCATCAAAACTGATGCCGATTTCGCCCGTTTCAAAATAATGAAAATTCACTTCGTATTCCTCGGCAATGGCTTTCAATGCTTGTACAGAAATGCTTTCCGGCAAAGAAATTTTTAGCGTATCGAAGAAGTTATCGTTTTCCTGTGTGTAACCGTAAACGGGAAGTATTTCGTTGACATACGTGGCAATGGCATGAATGCGTTGAGCAATGGTTTTAATTCCTTCAGCACCGTGATAAACTGTGTACATTCCGGCCATCGAAGCCAGTAAAGCCTGCGCGGTACAGATATTCGAAGTCGCTTTTTCGCGTTTGATATGTTGTTCGCGGGTTTGCAACGCCATGCGCAAAGCCGTTTTTCCGTTTACATCTTTACTGATACCGATAATTCTTCCCGGCATATCGCGCTTAAATTCGTCGCGGGTAGCAAAATAGGCAGCCGAAGGACCACCAAATCCCATCGGAATTCCCCATCGTTGTGTAGAACCGAAAACGATGTCGGCACCCCATTCTCCCGGAGGAGTCAACAAGGCCAGGCTCAATATATCAGCAGCAACCGCCACTTTAGCTCCAACAGCATGCGCTTCGGCAACAAAACCGGCATAATCTTCAACATTTCCGTTTGCATTCGGGTATTGAATAATCGCTCCAAAGTTCTTATTATTTAATTTCCAGTTTGAATAATTTCCAATTTCCAGTTTGATTCCCTGTGCTTTTGCTCTGGTTTTCAGGACAGCCAGTGTTTGTGGGAAAATAGCTTCATCGACCAATAAAATGTCGGCTTCATTTTTCACCTGTTCACGGCTACGGAGACTCAACATCATCATAGCAGCTTCGGCAGCAGCCGTGGCTTCATCAAGAAGGGACGCATTCGCAAGCGGCATTCCGGTAAAATCGCAAACCGCAGTCTGGAAATTCAGCAATGCTTCCAACCGACCCTGTGAAATCTCAGCCTGATAAGGTGTGTATGAAGTATACCACGAAGGGTTTTCGAATATATTGCGTTGAATTACGGCCGGAGTAACAGTATCGTACCAACCTTGTCCGATATACGAAGTGAATAATTTGTTTTTCGAGGCAATTCCGGCAATATGTTCGGCATACTGACGTTCTGTAAGCGCTTCGGGCAGCTCAATTTTTTCTTCCAGTCGAATGGAAGCCGGAATAGTTTGATTGATTAACTCATCGAGGCTTGAAACGCCAACGGTTTGAAGCATAAAGGCTTCATCTTGTTCTGAAACGCCAATGTGACGGGTTTGAAGCAAGTCTTTCATAACGGAGATAGTTTGATTTTTTGTGACCCAAAAGTACTTGTTTTTTCGCTAAAACTCTTAATAATTTACTAAAAGATTTCAACAAAAAACAAGCTTTTTCAGAATTGTTTCAACTTGAAACAATTCAACAAGATAAGTATTAAACAGTAGTGAAAATCAGTTTTTTTTAATCAGTTTTTAAATACCGTTTAAACCAATTGAAAGTAAAGTTGTTTTATTAATTGTAAATAGTAAATGAACAAATAGTAAATGAATTTATGCTCCGCGACATCCGAAAACAATACCTATTATCTGCCCTCGATGAAAATACCGTTCTTACTGATCCTTTCGATCAATTTGAAGTATGGCTTCAGGATGCTATTGAAAGTGACCAACTAGAACCAACAGCTATGATACTTTCATCGGTTGATGAACATTTACAGCCTCATTCACGTGTTGTTTTACTTAAGGAGCTCACACCTGAAAGTTTTATTTTTTTCACTAATTACGAAGGTCATAAAGCGAAACAGATGGCTCACAACAAACAGGTTTCTCTTGTTTTCTTTTGGGCACTTCTTGAACGTCAGGTTCGGATTGAAGGTAGTGTAGAGAAAATCAGCGAGGTTCTTTCCGCCTCTTATTTCAAATCACGCCCCATTGAGAATCAACTAGGGGCTTGGGCTTCACCGCAAAGTCAGCTTATTCGATCACAGGATTTTCTGGAACAGCAATTTCAATATTATAAACAGAAATTCGGCGAAAACATTCCGAAACCTCCACACTGGGGTGGTTATGCTGTAAAACCATCATCCATTGAGTTCTGGCAGGGACGACCAAACAGGCTGCATGACAGACTGCTGTTCACCAAAGAAACCAACGATTGGTCAATTTCAAGGTTGGCTCCTTAATTAATGCATAATTCATAATTATTTCTGATTCTGATTCATTTAGACTATCTTTGCAGTCCAATAATTATGCATTATGAATTATGCATCATAAATCAAAATAATGACTTTTACTGATTTCAACATCAATTCTCCACTTCTTAATGCATTGAATGATCTAGGTCTGACACAACCTACAACTATTCAGGAAAAAGCTTTTCCGGTAATTATGTCCGGTCGCGATATGGTTGGAATTGCACAAACCGGAACCGGAAAAACCATTGCTTACCTCCTACCCTGTCTGCGTCAGTGGAAATTTACCAAAGAAAGACATCCTCAGATTTTAGTTGTCGTTCCTACCCGCGAGCTGGTTATTCAGGTGGTCGAACAGGTTGAAAAACTGACAAAATACATGAATGTCCGTGTGGCTGGAGTTTACGGTGGTGTGAATATGATTCGCCAAACGCCGCTTATTATGGACGGAATTGATGTGTTGGTTGCTACACCCGGTCGCTTATTGGATTTTACGCTGAACGGTTCGCTAAAACTCAAGTCCATCAAACGATTTGTAATTGACGAAGTAGATGAAATGCTGAATCTTGGTTTTCGTCCACAGTTGGTTC
>JBBQMQ010000286.1:0-5854 GCA_038329115.1 Bacteroidales bacterium | reverse complement strand
CAATTGCCTACAAAAAACTTACTACTATACTGAAAAAAATCTACATTATTGGTATCGGGTTTTTTTTCTATTATTTCTTTTAGGGTAAACTTGAAATTTTCCGTCTTAGTAATATAAAGGTATAAAGTGTTTTGTTTGTTTAGTTAATTAAAAATGAAAAGTAAAGAAGAATTATTGATGGATAACGTCCATAAAATTAAATTTAAACCAAATGTAGTTTTTTCTCAAGGTGAGATTAACGCTTCATTTGAAGGAATTAAAGATAAGATTGATAGGTCTTATGTATTTAACGATCGAACTGCGAGTCGATTCAGATTCTTTTCGCCAACAATTTACAAACTTGCTGGTTCGCTGGCGATTCTCTTATCAATTGGTTTTTTAGGTTATCGATATTATAATGAGCAGCGACAAATTATTTTTGCTAATTCCTCTGATGTCGCAAAAGAATTAACAATGCCTGATGGCACTAAAGTTTGGTTGAGAAGTGAATCAGCTATCATTTATCATCAAAATTATAGTTCAAACAGATCAGTTGAGTTAACTGGAGAAGCTTTTTTTGAAGTAATTAAAGATAAAGAACATCCCTTTAACGTAAAAACGAAATTAGGGAAAATTACTGTATTGGGAACTACCTTCTCTGTAAGAGCTTATGAGAATGAGGGATTTACTAGAACTATTCTTAAAGAAGGAAGTGTAAATTTTACAGATGCTGAAGATAAAAATGCTGTAATTCTTAAACCAGGCGAAGAGGCGACTCTACAAAAAGGCTCAGAAAACATGACTGTAAAAAAAGTGGAAAATATTGATCGAAAATTAACGTGGCAATCACATAATTTTATATTCGAGAATGAACCATTGTCACAAATTGTTAGCGAAATTGGAGGTGCTTTCAATAAAAAAATTCAAATTCTGGATACTAATTTAGCAAATCAGAGGTACACGCTCAAGTTTAACAGAGGCGAGTCTCTCACAAAAATCCTTGATGTATTATCGGATGTAGCCGAATTCAAATACAAACAAGAGAAAAGCAATTTAATTATTGAAAAAAACTAAACTAAAAGCTTCAAATTTCTGAGGCTTTTTTTGTGTCTTGTGTTTAAGGTAATTATTTCAAATATACGTCATCTTGAGTATGAATCAAATAATTACTTCTACTTTATGAGAAAGTCAGTTACAGCAGTCCTTTTTGCTTTTATCCAACTTCAAATTGTATGCGCTAATACGCCTATTGTATCGGCTGAAGCCCAACCCTTAGAAGTGGTGAAACTTATTGCTAATAAGCTTATCAGCACCACCCCTTTTCAATACAAGCTCGAACTTGCGCAGCCAACATCCGATTTTAGCACACTCGAATGTGTCGATTTTGGACGCACATTTTCGCTTGGAAAACCGGCTGTAGCCATTGCTTACACACAAATTTACACAGAGTCGGGACAGACTTTAATTGTAGAAGTTGAGCACAACGACGGCTGCAAAATTTGGTTGAATAATGAGCTGATTTACAGTAAGTCGGGCGAAAAAAAGTTGCTACTAAATGTGGAAGAACGCGATGTGGTTTTACCTCAAAAATTGACCTTGAAACTCCAAAAAGGTGTTAATAATTTTTTTGTTGAATCCACAACGGCTGGCAAAGAATGGAAGTTTTTTATACAAGCACCAGGAGATGGGTGGAAAATTATCTCCGAAACGGCTCAAAAACCTACCATTGGTCTTTCACAGTTGAAATATGTTGACAAAAAAGTTGCCGAACTATCTAATTGGCTGGTCATTGGCCCTTTTGAAATAAACAACAATCAAACGGAGTTAGTACGCCAAATAGGTAATCAAATAAGCTTTGGTAAAATGTACCAAGGCGCTGATAAGCAACCCATAACATGGACAATTCCCAAAGTAGAAGTGCTTGGTAATGTAATCGACCCCAAAATATGGGGAACAAACTACAACTGGAATTATCACAATGGCGGCATGGCATGGGCTATGCAGGTATTGTACGAACAAACCGGAAACCCAAAATTCAGTAAGTGGGCAACTGATTTTTGCGACTTTCATCTCAAGAGCATTCCTTTTATCGACTATCAGGTGCATGAATTAAACCGATTTAAGTCGGTAAATTACCAAATACTCAACACACCATTGCTCGACTTTACATTGGCGCCTGCTTTACCTTTTATTTACCGCCTTCGGAAGGAATCTGATTTTTCAAACAAAGCTGATTATCAAAGATATATTGATAAAATTATTAAATACGCCAAAGATGAACAAATTCGTTTTCCAGGCTCGAATATCTACACACGCACCACACCTTATAAATATACCACTTGGGTCGACGATATGTTTATGGGAATTCCATTCCTTATTCAGGCTTCGCAGTATGTTACGGATAAAAAGCTGAAAGATTTTTTTCTGAACGATGCTGCCAAACAAGTGCTCGAGTTTCGTAAACACGTATGGGACAAAGATGTAAACCTATACATCCATGCTAATTATTCCGAACGCCCAACTGTAAAATTGCCTTATTGGTCGCGCGCTAATGGCTGGGGTATATGGGCAACCACCGAAGTACTAAAAGTGCTTCCTAAATCAAATCCTTATTACAACGAAATTTTGGCTCATTACCGCACGCATGTTGATGCTTTAATCAACTATCAAAAAGCGAATGGTTTTTGGCCTAATGTACTCAATCGCCCCGATTCGAAAGATGAAGTGTCGGGCACAGCCATTTTTACCTTAGCAATTGCCCGTGGTGTAAATTACGGCTGGTTAAGCAGAGCTAAATATGCGCCAATTGCCACTAAAGCGTGGAAGGCAATTGCAAGTCAGGTTGATAGTGTTGGCACAGTTCATAATATTTGCATGGGTACTATGTGTTCAGAGGATGTAAAATACTACATGGATCGCCCATTCCTCGACGACGATACACATGGCACTTTTTCCGTAATTTTTGCTGGTATCGAAATGGAAATCATGAATCGAGCTGTGGCTAAAAAAACAACTGAAGTAAAAGATAAAAAGAAATTATTTGAGCAATCGCTTCAATTTGCAAAAAAGCAAAGTAACCTTATGGTTAAAAGTTTGATGGATAAGCCCGAATTATTGCCGCGAACGTATGAATATGGAAAACTACTTACCAGCAAATCGGACTGGTGGACCAGCGGATTTTTCCCTGGAACACTGTGGTATTTATACGAACACAGCAAGGATGCTAAGTTGAAAAGTTATGCCGAGAACTTTTTGGAACGTGTAAAAAGCGAACAATACACCACCAACAACCACGATGTGGGCTTTATGATATATTGCAGCTATGGTAATGCTTACCGCCTCGACCCCAAGCCCGAATATAAAACCATTATTGTAAATGCAGCCAAATCGTTGGCAACTCGCTTTAACCCTAAAGTTGGGCAAATTCGTTCGTGGGATTGGGGCGTGTGGAAGTATCCGGTAATTATCGACAATATGATGAACTTAGAGCTGTTGTTTAATGCCACCAAACTGACAGGCGATAGCTCATTTTACAAAATTGCGGTTGCCCATGCCGAAGGAACGATGAAAAATCATTTCCGCCCCGATGGTAGTTGTTTTCACGTGGTTTCGTACGATCCGCAAACCGGCAACGTAGATTCACAAGAAACACGTCAAGGCTTCAGCGATGCTTCCTCCTGGGCTCGTGGACAAGCGTGGGCTTTGTATGGTTTTATTACCGTTTACCGCGATACACGCGATGTTCGTTTTTTAAACCATGCCATCAAAATTGCCAACTTTTTACTTTCACACCCTCGTATGCCTAAGGATTTAATTCCGTACTGGGATTTCGACGCTCCCAATATCCCAATTGCATTGCGAGATGCTTCTACTGCCTCAGTTATGGCTTCGGCATTGCTCGAATTGAGTGGATATGTGAAGGGAGAAGATTCGAAACGATTTTTTGAGGTTGCCGAAAAACAACTGACAGTGCTTTCATCACCTGAATATTTAGCAAAAGTTGGCGAAAATGGCAACTTCATACTTAAACATAGCGTTGGCTCAATGCCTCATTATGCCGAGGTGGATGTACCACTCACGTATGCCGATTACTATTATGTGGAAGCGTTGATTCGCTACATTTATTTGAATAAAAAACATAAGAAATAAAGGCAATTGTAAATTGTAAATGTTGAAATTGTAAATTCTATAACATGTTTCGAAAAATCCTTCTTTTTATCTTTCTTGTTGCATTTAACTGTGTTAGCGCAAATGAAACGGTTTCCGATTTATTTTCAAAACACAAACTGAAAATCGGTTATAGTATAAACAATTACAATCCGGACTTATACAATCAATTGGTTGAAAAACGAACCTATATAGCTGAAATTAAAAAAGATAATAATCAATCAGTTGTTTCAAATAATGCTGAATGGAGTGTTGTGTCGAAACTCTATCCATCTGCAACAAATAAAAACACAGTTGATGTTGAAGTAACTTTTCAGCTAACAAATGGAAGTGAAAACAATGCTTCAGTGGCTGTCGATTTTGAATTTAGCGAATGGACAAAGCAAAATTATGTAATGATACCAGCCGCAGCTTACAATGGCAATCGTTTTGAGTCGCGCCGCATCGCTTATTCACCAAAATTGAACGACATTCGGGATATTGGTCCCGATAAACCCATTATTATTTCAGATGTTCCTCGCCTCAACATAAAGGATGGACCATCGCGCATTCAGGAACGTAGTGGTAGCATGGCATTGCCAGCGGTTGGTTTTCATTCGCCAAGTCGGAATCAAGGTGCGTTGATAATTACAACGCAAGCCAACGATTATGGCGATTATGGTATAAATGTGGAAGAAACGGCTTCTGGTAAAGGTTTGATTACGATTATGTCGCCATTGGTACGTGAACGTTATAAATATGAAATTGCCGACAACCAAGTGGTAAGCCCCGATAAACCGGCAAACTTTAAGGTAGGCGATCAGGTAAAGATTCGTTTTCGGATTTATTTGTTCGATTCACCTAACATTCAAACGCTATTCACACAGTATTTTGCTGCTCGCAAAGATTTGTGCAAACCCGAACAGATTACTCCATTGTATTCATATTCTGAATGTTACAACACCATTGAAACTAAGTTTAACGCACAGAATTTTGTGCCCGAATGGGGCTATTATGCTATTGGTATGCGCGAAAACTTTTTGCAGGATTGGCAAATAGGCTGGACAGGCGGCATGATTTCGACTTACCCCCTGCTTTTTTCAAACAATAATAAAACAATAGAAAACGTAGTGGCGAATTTCAATTGGCTTTTTCCAAACGGAATTTCTCCTTCGGGATTTTTCTGGGACAGTGGCGAAAAAGGTAATAAATGGTATGGTGGCGATATTCGCAAACCGTTGTCTACCAACTGGCATTTAATCCGAAAAAGCGGTGACGCCCTTTATTATATCATCAAACAATTCAATTTGATGAAGAAGAAAAACATAATAGTGCAACCCGAGTGGGAAAAGGGAACGCGTGGCGTTGCCGATGCATTTGTGCGTTTGTGGCAAAAATGGGGACAATTTGGCAATTTCGTGGATAGCCGAACCGGTGATGTCATTGTGGGTGGTTCTACCAGTGGAGGAATTGTTCCCGGGGCTTTGGTGTTAGCTTCGAAATATTTCAACAACGATTTATTCCTCGAAATTGCCAAGACTTCAGCTCAGAAAATGTATGATGATTACATTTCAAAAGGAATAAGTTGCGGTGGACCAGGCGATGCTATGCAAAATCCTGACAGTGAGTCGTCCTTGATCCCGCCTTCTTCGATGCTGCGCAGACTGCCCGCGCCTGGCCGTTCGAGGAAGCCCGGAAACTGGTCGCTCGCGTACAGAAGCGGGGCCTC
>JBBQMQ010000285.1:0-5881 GCA_038329115.1 Bacteroidales bacterium | reverse complement strand
TGGCATTGGGAGCTAAACCGCCATCCAAAATTTCGTCCCAACCAATGATCTGCCGACCTTTTGAATTAATAAATTTCTCAATTCGTTCCACAAAATAGCTTTGAAGTTCGTTTTCGTCTTTCAAATTCAGATTTTTAATCAATGATTGACAATCAGGACAAGTTTTCCAACGTTCTTTGGGACATTCATCGCCACCAATATGAATATATTTACCAGGGAAAATTCCCATAATTTCGCTGAGAACATTCTCCAGAAATTCAAAAGTGGAATCCCGCGGACAAAACACCTCTTCGAATACTCCCCATTTGGTAGCAACTTTTATGTTCGGGTTGCGAGTGCATGAAAGATATGGATAAGAAGTAATAGCAGCCTGAGCATGTCCGGGTAATTCAATTTCAGGAATAACCGTAATAAATCTTTCTTGGGCATAAGCTACAATTTCTCTGGCTTCTTTCTGCGTGTAAAATCCACTGTATGGTTTGCCATCAAATTGTTGTGGAAAACTGCCATTATAATGTCCAATAAGGGTTTCATTACGTTTTGAGCCGATTTCTGTAAGTTTTGGATATTTCTTTATTTCAATTCGCCATCCCTGATCATCCGTCAAATGCCAATGAAAGATATTAAATTTATGAATTGCCATCGCATCAATGTATTTTTTAATAAACTCAACAGGAAAGAAATGTCGGCAAACATCCAAATGCAATCCACGGTACGAAAACCTTGGGAAATCAGTAATTTCGACATTCGGGACATTCCAATCCTTGATTTTTGCTTTTTTCTTACCATAAATTTCAACAGGCAAAAGCTGATACAATGTCTGTAAACCACTAAAAAATCCGTTCGCCGATTTCGCTTTAATACATATTTTATTGGAGGAAATATTCAGTTGATAGGCTTCGGGGCTATCCATTTTTACATCAACGGTCTGAAAAATAATTGAATTATTGAAATCAGAGTTGCTTATATCTTTTATTCTCAGCTTAATGCCTGAAACTAACTGAAATTGAGCCACAAACTCCCTCACAAGTTTTAATTCTTCTTTATTTTGAAGTGAACAAAAAACAACCGTATTTTTATTAAATGAAAACTGACCGGAATGAGTTATCATCTGCTGCGGGTGAGGAATTATATGGTATTCATTCGCTGATACAGAATTAGTTAAACCGATTATTGAAATAAAGAAGAAAAGGAAGAAGCTTTTAAAATATTTCATTGAAATTATTTTTTTGATATAACTTTTAATTGGTTGATTATTTAAAACTGTTTTGAATCACATAGCTGGTTTCATTTTGATTATCTTCAATAATTTCAATGCCTTTATTTCTAATATATAATTGTTTCACACCTTTAAAACCTACCGGAATAGGCATTAAAAAACAGACATACGATTTTATGACTGTCTCTTTAGCATCCAAAAAGAAAAATGAATTTTTCCCATGAAACCTTGTATCAACACGCAATAAATCTTGATAAGATTGCCCAATACCGGCGGTTCCAAATTCCAAGCCTTTTGCCCACAATTTACCATCATCCAATTGATGCCAAAGGTTTAGCCACGGATACTCTTTTGTTTTCCAATAATAACCCAGCAATAATCCATTGTGCGGAGTTGAGGCAGTAACCCAACCAATGCTATCGGCAAAAATATGCGAGGACACATAACTTAGTTTAGAATCAGACCTGGTCAAATCCAACGGCGTATGCAAACTATCGGAGTATGCAGCAGGCCAAACAAACACATGGGCAGCTGGATTTGGATAACTCATTGATTGAAGAAAACCTTGCTTTGCATTACTGTTAATTATTGTGGTAGAATCAATAAAAGGTGGTGCAATAGTTGCATGTTGCACTACGTTAAATAATCTCCCTACCGAAGTGCTATTTGTTACTTTTTCAGTCACTTTAAAAACGGCACTCTCTTTATCCATCGAAACTTCTCGTTCCACCATTACGCCATCGAGCGGGGCTTTTATAGCCATTTTTAAAAAGGTGGTTTTATCTGTCGCTAAAAGTGTCCATAAATCTCTCGAAGCTTGTCCGTTGTGTGGAACTCCGGCTTTCATTTCACCTTTAGTAGGTGCGCCCCACCGCCCCAAACACAGGAAATGTCCCTGAAAAACTGCTCCACTCTGATTGTTTACGGGCATTTGTTTTGTAGTCAATTTCCAACTAAACGGATTTAATGGCTTTGATTTTAACTCAAAATCAATAATAGCAGCACCCTGCAAGTTGATAGTCAACTTAGCATTCGAATTGCTTAAATTGACAACCGGAGACTGTTGATTTTTTGATTTTCCGGCTATGCTCTTAATACTTGGAATTATAAAAAGAAATAATAGGATAACCGACAATCTTACATTTTTATTTGCCATTTTCACTGCTTTTTTATTGCCAAACCGCCACACCCGCAATATCCAATTCTTTTGAACCAAAAATAATGTTGGCAGTTGATGGAATATTGATATTTACCTTGACCGATGAATAATTAATAGCCACCCAAAATCCATCACGCCAGTTAACCATTACACCTTCAGGTTGTTCATTAGTGGTAATATTGGCAGAATTATACACTTTTTTCAATACCTCTTTTTCGAGTTTTCCATTGTCGGTATCAGTGCCAATGTAGGTAACACTACCTTTTCCTAGTTTACGATGGATGACAGTTGATTTTCCAGCATAAAACTGGTCGGCAAAAGTTGCCCAAGTTTCGGTGTCTGCATTTGGTTCAAGAATATCTCCCCAACAATGCCAAGTGTACTTATTACCTTCAAAATTCACATTGGCAACAGTTTCCTTGTTAAGCAAATCGTACATGCTAATTTTTGCTCCAATCAAATCGGTAATGGCGTTTGCCCAAGGTGCTTCAGGGAAATGACCATTACGGTCCTGCAATCCTGTACGGCAACTTAAAACCAACTGTCCGCCATTTTCAACATATTTTTTCCATTTTGCAACAAGCTCTTTGTCAACCATTTGATAAGCCGGTGCAACCACAACAGGATAGCCGGATAAATCACGGTCTTCTCCCACAATATCCACTGGAACGCACAAAGTTTTCAATGTAGAATAATACTTTGTAATGTGATTGATTTGCTTCCACATATAGGTTTGTTTCTGTATGTCGGTTGCCCAAATATTATCCACATTGTAAAGCACAGCCGTTTTTCTTGATGCGTATTCTGTAGGCATCGGTGCATTTGGTTTGTACAATTTCCGCAACTCGCGAATTTCTTTCATAAACTGACTGTACTCCAAACCGCCAGACAATGGTGTTACGCCATCTGTTCCCACCATTCCATAATGAAATTGCTCACTACCAAACAATGGTTGACGGAAGCGATAGGAACAAATAAAATCCAAATCGCCGGCAAAAGAATTCCAAAGCCACGCTCTGATTACTCCCGGATATGGCAGCGGATTATACCAACCCCAGTTCACTTGTCCCGGTTGAAGTTCCATAACCCCAGTGATACCTTTTAATGGACGGAAAAAATCATTCGACCAGGAGATTCGCCAATATTCTCCCATCCTAAATCCCTGATCACCAGTGCCATTTGCATAGCCAGCCACTGGATAAATGGTGTACGAGATAAAATCCAAGTCTTTACTTCTCCACGGGTCTATATCGGTATGTATGTTCATGAAATTAGTTGTAACAAATTGCGTTTTCGAAATGCTCTGACGCAAAGTATTTTTTTGCATCGTTAAGAATGCAGCACATTCATCCGCATTGAAACGTTTATAATCGACTAATGAAATTTGACTCGCAGCACCAGCAATGAGTTGTGGCGTATTTGGGATATTTATTTGACCAAAATCCGAATAAACTCCCGACCAAAAAGCTGTTCCCCAAGCATTATTAAGGTTGTCAATGGTTTTATATTTTTTTTCTAACCATTTTCTGAAATTTGTTTGTACGGCAGCTCCATAATCACTTGTACCATAATGCGAAGGCTCATTGTCGAGTTGCCAACCCCAAATACGTTTGTCGTTTCCGTAGTGTTTAGCCATAGCAGTTACTAAGTTGGTAAGCAACTTTTGATATGTTGGACTCGACCACGAGCAATGTGTCCGTGTGCCATGATCGGTATATTGTCCATCTGATTTTTGAACCAACACTTCGGGATATTTACGCACCAACCAAACTGGTGGCGTAGCACTTGGTGTACACATAATTACTTTCAGGTTGTTTTTAGCAGCCAATTCTACTGCTTTGTCAAGCCATGCAAAATCATATTTTCCTTCCGAAGGTTCCATTTGCGCCCACGCAAATTCAGCCATGTGCGTAAATTCAAAACCCATTTCAGCCATTTTCTTGAAATCTCTGTCCCATTGGTTGGGATTCCAGGCTTCGGGGTAATAATATACACCTGTTTCAACCATTTTCTCAGGGTTAAAAAAGCTTTGTGCATTTAATAAAAATGCAAAAGGCAACAACAAAGAAATAAAAAGTGTTTTTCTCATAATTTCAAACGTGTTTTAATGAATCAATTTTAATGTAAAGGATACAAGCTTTTCTTCAAATAAATATCACTTTTAATGACTCGATTACTAGACCAATTGGTTGTCATAAAATACACTCTATCTTTCTCAGAATAAAGTATTTCCCCCGATTTATCTTGAAATGAGTTGTTTAACAGTACATTGCCTTTCCCAGGAGGTTGATGCTTCCGCGAATCACCCACTGAAATAGGTCCCCAACTGTGCCAAGTGGGAATTCTAACCCTGTTATTTTCTACTAAATTATAACCTGCATCGCCGTTGTGAAAGTTAATATCTACTTCCATGTCGTTGTTGATAACCACATTGTATTTGCTTCCATTCTGTATGGCAAAATGTCGGATTTTTTTTATCGTTTCGTTGCAAATAAGTACATAGCTGGAATTAGTAATGTTATAATATCCCATTCCATAATCAAATTTATTATAACAGCGGTCTATAAAATTTCGCCGACACGTAATATGTTCCGACCCTGAAATACGTATTGGATCGGTACCCGACCAAAGTAAGTTACAGTCCTGTACCCAGCAGTTTTTAGCATTAACCATGTTTATGTGTTCAACTACCAAAGTTGTATCACGCATCTCTCTTTCATGAAATACGTCCATCGTCCAAGCCGCCGAGAAAGAATCCCTATCATTCGGTTCAAAAGGTGCATCGGTATATTTCATCGTCAGGTTTTCAATTCCTACACCAACCACATTTTCGAGCAACAGTGCCGATTGACGAGCTGTTTTAGATAAGCTTGGATGTTGCCCATGAACTTTTACGCTTAAAATTACCGTATTTTTATTTACACCACGCAAAATAAAACCCGATTGTAAACGAATCATCTTAGAAATAACGTATTCACCTTCTGCCAAAAGCAATACCGCAGGGGTTTTTCCTATTTTATCAATAGTAAGTTGCAAATTATCGGTTGGAGTTATTCGTTTTATAATTCTCACAGCATTTTTACTTGGAATTCCACCTTCAACACCCGCTTTTGCCCACTCTTTCATAGCCGGAAAACGAACATCAAAGCGTTTAGAATCAATCTTCCAACCGCTATCACCATACTGCCGAGCTGGAGATTTAGCAAAAAGAAAGAAAGGCAAAAAAAATACAAAAAAACAAATCAAGATTGCCTTATAATAGGATATAACGTTCATTTTATTTTCAATTGTAAATTGATAAATTGTAAATCATCCTTGTTCTTTCAACTGAAATGCCAGTCCCAATAAATAAACCATACATATTCCGATCACCACCAAACCGCCAACTTGTCCATGCATTTGCTCTGTCAAAGCACCCATCAACAACGGAATAATAGCACCGCCTGAAACGCCCATTATCATCAAGCCTGAAATTTCATTCCCATGTTCGGGCATTTTCTTTA
>JBBQMQ010000284.1:0-5893 GCA_038329115.1 Bacteroidales bacterium | reverse complement strand
TAATTTGTTCAAAGCAAAGAAAACATCTATTAAAGTCTCTCAAAACCAAACAGTAATTATCGAATTGGGAATATATATTCCTTTGTACCATTTGGTTTAGCATTTGTTGTAAACGACGAGGTCGGATTAGTAATTAATTTCGACAAAAACATCCAGGTACAATATTCAAACGCTTCGAAACCTGGAATTACAGCGCCCGATTGGTCTTATCAACAATTTAGTTTTGAAAGAGATGGAGCAAATATTACTTGCGAGTGGGCTCGAATTGCCGATGCAGCTGTTATTCGATTGACATCTAACAAAGAAACTGTTTTAGATGCAAATTTTTTACGAAAAACATGGACGCATTTTAACAGCATATTTAATTCGGTAAGCGATGGTATCGAAGCAACTAGTATTTCGGGCAATGGCAAGTTTTACAAATGGAAAATTATAATTGTTCCTAAACCCATATCTAAAACTATTAATTATCTACCCGAAGGTGTTTTTAGTGTAAAACTAATTCCAAACAATTACGTTCGAATGGTTGCGGGTTTTAGCGATTTACCTGCTATTACCGATGTCGATAAAATTATCGATCAACGTAAGCAAGCATATTTACAGTACAAAACCAAAGCATCAGGCGATTGGGGCGATTTTTTGAGCGCAATAACTGACAACATGAATAACACAAGAGTATACAGCACACTCGACAAACGTATTTCGCATGTTGTATCCAGGGCATGGTCAAAAGATGCTGATTATCTCCCCTATTTTGGCTGGGACAGTTTTTTTAATGGATTGCTGGCAGCAACCGAAGACCCTGACCAAGCTTGGGAATCGCTGAGAGCTGTTTTTACATATCAAACACCCGAAGGTATGATTGCAAATACTTCGCACTGGTTAAACTCTCGAAGTGGATTTATATCGATCGAACATTCGCAACCTCCTGTTGGTGCATTATGTGTTTGGAAAATGTACGAAATAACTGGCGATAAAGAACGCATGGCCGAATTTTATCCCAAACTCGTTAAATGGCACAATTGGTGGCACACAACCAGCGATCAAAACAACAATTATTTACTCGAGTGGTATTCGTCCACCGGAATATTCCAGCAAGCCAGATTTGCCACTGGTTGGGACGATACTCCTCATTTTTTGGGTGCAGACATGAAAGGGACCGTAATGGGTGCCGATGCCGTCGATTTAAGCGCACTTTGGGCTATGGATGCCGAATATCTTTCTAAAATTGCTACAGCTCTTGGTAAAAGTGACCAAGCCAATAATTTTAAAAAAGAACAAGAAAAAATGAATGCCCAAATAAACAAAATACTTTGGAACGAAGAATTAGGCGTTTATTGTACACGATTATGGGATTCAATTGATAACAATAAACCTGGCAAATTTTTAACCCGAATTACTCCTGCAAATTTCTACCCAATGATTTCGGGTGCACCAAGTAAGGAACAAGCTCAAAAACTTCTAAAAGTACTGTACGATCCCAATCTATTTTGGGGAAAATGGATAATACCCACTCTTGCTTACAACGATCCCGATTATCCAAAACAAAATTACTGGAAAGGTAAAGTATGGGCACCAACAAATTATTTAATGTGGCAAGGAATGCGTAAATATTGCGATGCCGAACATTTAGCATATTTTACCCGCCAAAGTGTCGATTTATTTATGACCAATTGGAATACAAGCCGAACCTGCGGCGAAAATTTCAATAGCATTACAGGTTTAGCATCTAGCGACAATTTTTATACTTGGGGAGCATTGTTGCCTCGAATTGGATTAGAAGCAGTTATGTTAGTCGACGAAAACCTGAAACCAATTCCAAACAAAGGTGTTGCAATTACAGAAAATATTCAAATGCAAAACGTTTTGGTTGGTGGAAAAAAATATTCGATATCGCTAATTAAAGGTCAATTTTCAACTTCGGAAGTGAAAAATTATAAACAAAAATAGGGTTGAACCCAAAGATGCAGAGGCACGTAGAAAAACTAAATTATCTCAGTTGTGCGTAGCGTTGTTGTTGTAGGTTGTTCGGTATAGCGTCTTTCACTATATCGAAGCTAGAAGCAAGGTTTTATTTTGCATATTGAAATAGAATAAGGAAAGCAGGAGCTTTCCTTTTAGCAATGTCGAAGCGAGACGCTTCGACAAACATTGAGTGGTTCAATTTTTATACGCTACAGGGAACTGGGAACTTGAACCCGGCAAATTTAACCTGTTAGTGGGAGCTTCATCAGCTGATATTCGTCAGAAAACAAGCATCACTATAAATTAATGAATCTCAACTTAATAATTTACTGATAAATTCGCATCTTTGTTACCTAAATAATTAATCTGATAAATATGAAAAAACGACAAACAACCTTCAATCTGCTGCTTCTTATACTTTTCGTTGCATGTGCTTTTACGTGTAATGCACAAACCGGAAAGAATAAACCTAAATTTGATATTGTTGGAAAAGATACCGTTTATTATGATGTTGATAAGATGCCACAGTATCCCGGAGGACAAAATGAGATACTCCAATTTATTAGTAGGAATATAAAATATCCGGTTAGGGCTTTAGAGAATAAAGAAGAAGGACGTGTAATTGTCAGATTTATTGTTTCAAGAACCGGAAAAACTGAACAGGTAAATGTTTTTAGAGGTATTTCCGAATCTTTGGATAAAGAGGCTTTACGGGTTATAAGTTTATTGAAAGGTTGGATTCCGGGTGAGCAAAATGGTGAGAAAGTATGTGTGTGGTATACGCTTCCAATTGTTTTTAAAAATGATGTACAAATATATGATCAATTTCCACGTAAGAAAAGCAGAAATAGCAATATAATTAACTTTTAAAATATGATGGTTTAGTATACAATAGCTGTTACCTTTAAATTGTAATAAATGATAATTATAAAAATGTCGATTATACTTATGAAGCCCCATTTTTGGAAAAGTTTGGTTTTGTATTAAATATGTATATTTCTCAAAGAGTTAAAACTAAAGACTTTCAGCCACAGTTAAGTTTTAATTTAGAAAAAAAAACAGTTTGCCTACTTTTTTAGTTAGTTTGTCTACTTTCGGTAGTGATTAATAAAAGTATTTATGTGTTGGCTATTCCTAATTTAGAAAACTAGAAATAACCAAATAAATAAAGACAACCAATTATTAACTTTAATTCAAAATGAATCATGAATGAAAATCACGTGATTAATTGTGTTCGAAAGGAAACAAAAAACCTTTTTAGCAAGTGCGTAATCCTCGCAGCGATGCTATGGTCTTTTGGACTGGCTCTTGCCCAGAATTCCGATGGGAAAGTTTCTGGTACTGTTTTATCTGAAACCAATGGTGAAGCACTTATTGGTGTTAGCATAATGGTGAAAGGAACAACTCAAGGAACAGTAACAGATTTAAATGGAGCATTTACTCTCCCGGTAAAAACAGGTGAAATAATTAAGCTTTCCTATGTTTGATTTATTTCCCAAGAAGTAAAAGTAAGCGAACCCACTTTAACCATTCGTCTAAAAGAAGATCAAAGATCATTAGACGAAGTAGTTGTAATTGGTTACGGTATCCAAAAGAAGAAACTGATAACTGGTGCTACTGTATCTGTTAAAGGTGAAGATCTTCAAAAACTCAATACTACTAATGCCTTACAAGCACTTCAGGGACAAACTGCTGGGGTTAACATTACTACAACTTCCGGTCAGCCCGGGGGTGGTTTCAATGTTAATATCCGTGGTGTTGGGACAGTCGGTAATGCAACTCCTCTTTATGTTGTGGATGGTGTAATTACAGGCGATATCACTTATTTGAACAACTCGGACATTCAAACAATCGATATTTTGAAAGATGCTGCTTCTTGTGCTATTTATGGAGTAAATGGGGCAAATGGTGTTGTCCTTATCACTACCAAAGGAGGTGAATTTAACGGAAAAAAAGGAGGTCAGGTTACATTTGATTCATATTATGGAATACAAAATATAGCACACAAAGTAAATTTATTAAATTCGCAAGAATATGCAACTTTACAAAATGAGCAAGCAATTAACTCGGGGAAACCCGTTTACTTTACTCAACCTCAGATTGATGCATTAGGAACCGGCACAAACTGGCTGAATGAAATGCTTTCTAAAGATGTTCCAACCCAAAATTACAATTTAGCTGCTAATGGTGGCAATTCCATTTCAAAATACTCTTTAGGTTTATCATATACTCAACAAGGAGGTATTATTGGCGGAGAAAAACTATCAAACTACGAACGCTATAATTTTAGGTCGAATGCAGAGCATAAAATGTATGGTGATGCTTTGATAATTGGCGAACACATGACTTTTTCGTTTAAAAACCAAAGTGGTATCAAGGATGACAATCAATATAATAACGCATTCAGAAGCGCATTGATAACCAGCCCGCTATTGGCTATGTATGATGCTTCCGGAAATTATCTGAATAGTCAGAAATCAACAGTCTACAATGGTGCCCCATGGGCTGATGAAGCAAATCCTTATGCGATAATGCAATATACTAATCAAAATAATAATAAGTCACAAACATTGGTTGGAGATGTTTATGCTGAGTTTCAACCCATAAAAAACTTAAAAATCAAAAGCACGTTAGGTCTAAATTACTCTTCATCAGCTTTCCACAGCTACATTCCTATATACGGGAATTTGTCGTCCAAGATTTTTAACCTTTATGAGAACATAAGTCAAAGAAGCTCCCAATACTATACCTATAATTGGGATAATACGGTAAACTACCTATTTAATATCAAAGAGCATAAATTCGATGTATTAGCCGGTACTTCTATTCGTAAAGGGCAAGGTTCGAATATGAGTGGAAACAATACAGGTACCACATTATTCGGCGATTTCAATCATAGCTATTTAAGCACATCTGAAATTACAGGTTATTCGCAAAGTAATCCTATCATTGTCACTCCACGGGGGGCAACAGAAACAGATACTGATTACTATAAAAGACTTGCTTTGGCAGGTCAAGTGCTTACACACGCTATCTCATTAGGCGGAAATGCTAATTCAGTATACGCGCAAGCCTCTTTCTTTGGTCGTATCAACTATAATTACAAAGAAACTTATTTGGCTTCTGTTATTTTACGTGCTGATGGTTCAACTAATTTCGCAAAAGGACACCAATGGGGATATTTCCCCTCCTTTTCGGCCGGTTGGGTAATTAGTAACGAAGCATTTATGGAATCGATCAAAGATGTAATGGACTTCCTCAAACTGCGTGCCAGTTGGGGTTCGAATGGAAATGACCGTATTACTCAATTCAATTATTACTCTTTGATTTCCTTGGCAAACGCACAATATAATTTTGGGAACGATAACAGCACATTGACTCCAGGAGCGTACCCAAGCACTATCGGAAACGAAAAGACCAAATGGGAAACTTCCTATCAAACTAATGTTGGGCTGGATGCAAGACTCTTAAACAGCAAATTGAATGTCAGTTTGGATGTTTATAATAAAACAACCAAAGACTGGTTAGTGGCTGCACCACTTTTAGGAACTGCTGGAGTTCCTCTTAATCCATTTATAAATGGTGGAGATGTTACCAACCAAGGTTTTGAAGCCCAAATTTCATACAGTAATAATATTGGAAATGATTTTGGATATTCAATCACCGGATCTTATGCGTACAATAAAAATACAGTAAATAATATTCCTACAGTCGATGGAATTATTCATGGGGGAACCAACACCTTGTTCGTCAATGCACCTGAATTCTTCCGCGCTTCTTCGGGACAGCCTATCGGTTATTTCTGGGGTTATAAAACAGCTGGAATCTTCCAAAATGATGCCGAAGTTCAATCCTATATAAGCAACGGAAAAGTATTACAACCAACCGCCAAACCGGGCGATCTTAAATATGTAGACTCAAATGGTGA
>JBBQMQ010000283.1:0-5897 GCA_038329115.1 Bacteroidales bacterium | reverse complement strand
ACCATGCCTTCACAGGTGAATGCAGGTTGGGGTCAAGATCAAACGATTAAAGAATTGTCAGAGATTGTTCGAAAAACGGTTGATTATCAGGGCAAAATAATTTGGGACAGCACTAAACCTGACGGAACTCCTCGCAAACTTCTGGATGTTTCCAAATTAAACAGCCTTGGTTGGAAACCATCCATCACGTTGGAAGAAGGAATCAGACGTGTAGTTTCTGTTTATGTGAATGACTGAATTAATAATTCGCCCAATTAGTTTTAATTAGTAAAATTTGTATTTTAAATGAATATAGCAATCGTTGGTACAGGATATGTAGGATTAGTTTCGGGGACATGTTTTGCCGAAATGGGCGTGAATGTAACCTGTGTGGATATTGATGCTCATAAAATAGAGAACCTGCGAAAAGGCATTATTCCTATTTATGAACCGGGATTAGAAGATATGGTTCAACGGAATATTAAAGCCGAACGATTGCATTTCACGACCAATCTTACCGATACGTTGAATGATGTTCAGGTGGTTTTCAGTGCCGTTGGAACACCTCCGGATGCTGATGGAAGTGCCGATTTGAAATATGTGCTGGAAGTTGCTCGCACCATTGGGGAAAACATGCAACAATACGTTTTATTGATTACCAAAAGTACCGTTCCGGTTGGGACAGCTACGTTGGTGCGACAAACTATTCAGACAGAATTAGATAAACGTGGAGTTTCTATAGAATTTGACGTTGCTTCCAATCCTGAATTTTTGAAAGAAGGCGATGCTATCAAGGACTTTATGAGTCCCGATCGCGTTGTTGTAGGAGTTGAAAGCGAAAAAGCCAAAGAATTAATTACCAAATTGTACCGTCCATTTCTATTGAATAATTTCCGTGTTATTTTCATGGATATTCTTTCCGCCGAAATGACCAAATATGCCGCCAACGCCATGTTGGCAACGCGTATCAGCTTTATGAACGACATGGCAAACCTCTGCGAATTAGTTGGTGCCGACATCAATATGGTTCGCAAAGGAATCGGCTCCGATCAGCGCATTGGTGGAAAATTTCTTTACGCCGGTTGCGGTTATGGCGGTTCCTGTTTTCCGAAAGACGTAAAGGCATTGATACAAACTGCCGACCAAAAAGGATATGAACTCCGGGTTTTAAAAGCCGTGGAAGAAGTAAATGCGTATCAGAAACAGGTTTTGTTTCATAAACTTCAAAAACATTTCAACGGCGAATTGGCAGGCAAAACCATCACTATTTGGGGATTGTCATTCAAACCGAATACCGATGATATGCGCGAAGCACCATCGTTGGTGTTAATTGAAAAATTATTACAAGCCGGTTGTAAGGTTCGTGCGTTTGATCCGGTATCTATGCCTGAAGCAACTGAGATTATAAACTCTAAAATGGCTTCATTACTCACCTATGATAATATGCACTTTGCCAATGATATTTACGATGCCGTACTTGATTCCGATGCGCTTTTACTGGTTACCGAATGGAAAGAATTCCGTATGCCAAGTTGGGGTGTGGTAAAAAAATCTATGAAAGGTTCACTGATTCTCGATGGTCGGAATATATACGAAAAAGAAGAGATGCGGGAACTGGGATTTGAATATGATCCGATTGGGTGATTTCAGCAGTAAGCGGTAAGCAGTAAGCAGTAAAGGCAAGCAATAAGAAGGAAGAAGTAAATATCACGAACGAAGTGAGTAATATCGTGAACGAAGCGAACAAATAACAGAGCAAAGCGAGTTAATACCGTCTTTTCCACAACATCCGCAACCATTCTCCCAGTTTACTTTCAGCCGGACTATCCTGCACTTTCCAAATTCGTTCGTTGATCAACTCATCGGGCATAAATTGCTGGTCGATAAAATGATTCGGAAAATCGTGTGAATATTTGTAGTTTTTACCGTAATTCAGATCTTTCATCAGCTTTGTTGGCGAATTGCGTAAATGCAGAGGTACGGGTAGATTTCCAGTTCGTTCCACCAATGCCAATGCATCATCAATGGCCAGATAAGCAGAATTGCTTTTGGGTGACGATGCCAGATAAACCGTGGCTTCCGCCAAAATAATCCGTCCTTCGGGCCAACCGATTTTCTGCAGCGCATCAAAGCAGGCATTCGCCAACAATAAAGCGTTAGGATTGGCAAGACCGATATCTTCTGCTGCTGAAATAACCAATCTTCGTGCAATAAACTTTGGATCTTCGCCACCGGCTACCATGCGGGCTAACCAATAAACAGCTGCATCAGGGTCACTACCACGAATGGATTTGATAAATGCTGATATAATATCGTAGTGTATTTCACCATCTTTGTCGTACGCCATTGGGTTTTGTTGAAGTCTTTCAGTTACCACTTCATTTGTGAAATGTACAGTTTCTTCTGGCTCTGCAGCAGCAACAACAAGTTCCAGAATATTCAATAATTTTCGAGCATCGCCTCCTGAAAACCGCAACAAAGATTCGGTTTCGTCAAAAACAATCTCACGGTTTTTTAATTCGATGTCGGTTTTGATGGCACGTTCTGCCAGTTCCATTAAATCATCTTTCTCAAGCGGTTTGAGCACGTAAACCTGGCAGCGAGAGAGTAGGGGAGTTATTACTTCAAACGATGGATTTTCGGTGGTAGCACCGATCAACGTTACAGTTCCATTTTCCACCGCACCAAGCAATGAATCCTGCTGCGATTTACTGAAACGGTGTATTTCGTCTATAAATAATATCGGATTTGCTTGCGAAAAGAAGCGGCTGGATTTGGCTTTTTCAATCACCTCACGCACATCTTTTACGCCCGATGAAACTGCGCTGAGCGTGTAGAACGGCCGATCCAATTTGTTGGCAATGATTTTAGCCAGCGTGGTTTTACCTACACCAGGAGGTCCCCAAAGAATAAACGATGCCACATGCCCCGATTCAATCATCTGGCGAAGGATGGCTTTTTCACCAACCAAATGTTTCTGACCGATATAATTATCGAGGGTTTGCGGGCGAAGGCGTTCGGCTAAGGGTGGCATGATTTTATTATTTTCTGGAGATGCAAACGTACATAAAAAATAGCTTATTGAGCTATTTTTGATTTAAAAACACAAATAATTTTACCAGAATTGTACTATGTTAGAGAAAGGAAACTTATACCTGAAAAATCAAAAAGCCCTGCTGATTAATTTCAGCAGGGCTTTTATACTATTTAGATTTAGGTTTTTCGCCATGAATCATTGACGAAGCAACACCTTTCTCCATAAATACCTCTGTTACGGTAATTCCGGCCATGTGTACCAAAACAAATGCTATAGCATAATAGTGTGATTGATAATGAATTATCTGTGATGTCCAGCGCCAGCTGGTCGGTCCCCATAACATCAATACTCCGGTAACCACCGTGACTCCAAGTAGCACATAAAATCCAATATAGACAAGACCCTGAAATCTTTGCTTAAGAGTATTTCTACTGTCAAGCGGACTTGGGAAATGTATTCCGTAAATAGCAAGATGTATCATTCTTAAAACATAGAGACCGACAAAAACATACCCTGCATAAAAATGCCATTCCCACTTGGGCTCTAATAAACGTTGGGTAATAATAGTGGCATCTGCAAAAGAAATTTGGATTCCAAATAATTGTAGATTCTCCTGTATTGTTTTAGCCATATTATTATTACTAAGCCAGGAGATATGTAGTAATGCTGTGACTGTTAAAATAATAATGGTTATTCCAATACTCCAATGTAATAAGCGGTGTGTAATATTAAAGCTTTTTGATTCGATTATTTTTGATTTCATTGTTTCCGATATTTAAATTTATTAATTTAATTCATTTTTAAAATTGTAAATATTTTTAAAATTAATTCTTTACGGAATGACATACAAGACAATCAAAACTTTCATATTTATATTTTATGAAGGTTCCTTTCTTGTCAGTTATTTCTTTATGGCACTTGATGCATTGAGCATTTTTGTGAGCCCCTTCCAGTTTAAAACGTGAAGTATTATGATCAAATTTTAATTTTTTCCAATCCTCAAAACCATGACATTTAACACATTCAGTTTTTCCATTAACTGCAAATTGATCAAAATGCTTATCCTCATGACATGATGAACATTCTTTACTCAGATTCTCAAACTTCTGGATGCGTTCACCACTACTGTTTTTCTTATAATGGCAATCACCACAAGATTTAATTGCATGAACCCCTTCCAGTTTGAAATTGGTTAAATCGTGATCGAATTTAACAGATTTCCATGTTTTAGTAGTATGACATGATGTACAATTATCATTGGCTAGGAATTTTTCACTCATATTACCTTTATGAATATTCTTGTGACAATCTACACATTTTGTTCCCATTTTACTAAATGACCAATCAGTCTGTTTTTTATGGCAAACAGTACAAGAAGTTGCAAAATGAGCTCCTTCAAGAGGGAACGGGCTTAAGTTGTGTTTTTTGACGGTATAAGTGGTTGATTTAAATCCATCATTTGTGTGACATTCTTTACAATCTGGAGTAGCAATACCTTTTTTGACAAAATCCCCTTTATGATAATCTTTGTGACAATTTGAACATTTATCATGTTTGATAGGATCTGTCATGTGTTCAGTTTTATGACAGGATTTGCAAGTCACTGTTTTGTGTTTGCCAAGCAGTGCAAAATGTGTTTTGTCATGATTGAAAGTGTTGATATTCTTAATGGTGTGGAAAGAATCTTCGGTATGACATTGTTGACATTTATCTCCGAATTTCTTTTCGTGTACATCTTTATGACATGGAGTACAAGTTTCGAACTCTAGTCCTTTAAACCGTTGGGCAGGTTTTCCATTAATAATTTCAGTTTTATGACACGTAATACATTCCACATTTGCATGTTTTCCTTGAAGAGGGAATTTTGTTTTGCCGTGATCAAATCCTACTACTTTGGCCTTTTTAAATGTATTAAAACTGTGACAACTTCCACAATTGGCAGGTAATTTTCCCTGGTGATAATCGCTATGACAATTAAGACATTTTGAACTTAAACCCTGGTATGTGAAGATTCTGGTTTTTAAATTTGGATCAGAAATAAAAGCTGCTTTGTGACAGGCATTACATTCTTTTTTAGCATGAACTCCTTTCAGTTCAAACCCCATTTGTGTATGATCAAATGTTTTTTTATTGATTTTGGCAAGCTGAAAATCACGTCCTTTATGCTCTACGTGACAGGTTACACATTGCTTCGTACCAACTTCGGCTGTAGCATGAAAACCTTTTCTAGAAACAATACTTGTTTTTATCTCTTTGTGACATTCAAGACATTTTTCACTCGAAATTTTACTGCCAGTGGTATGACATTTTGTACAATTATCTGAACCTCCAAGATTTGCATGACCTTTGCTTAAATCTCCCGGAGAAAACTGAGCAAAAGCACTTATTGCTAGAAAATTAGATAAAATTAACGTCAGAATTAAATTTTTTATCTTCATAAAAACACCTTATTGCTTTAACTAAAAAATCAAATTTAATGATTTATTTTCTTCAACATTTAAGAATTGTACGTAAATATCAATTTTTGGTTGATTAATCTGTTTATGTGTTTGAAACAGTTTCGGGGTGATTCAAAAAACGCAAAGATAAATAAATATATTATTTTTCCTACATAATGATATTAAAATATCAAAAATACCACAGAATTTTAAATGATTATCGATTTATATACTGATTTATAGTGATATGATTTTTTTTAAAAATCAAAAGTAGTAGATTAAGTTTTTGCAATTATTTTAAAATTCCAGTTTTGGATTTCATATTTAAATCAATATCTGGAAAGAATATAATTATTTAGCAAAGATATAATAAATGATATATTAAAAATATAAGAATAGTACATTAAATGATCAAATTAATACGCATATAAATTGAATTATGG
>JBBQMQ010000282.1:0-5946 GCA_038329115.1 Bacteroidales bacterium | reverse complement strand
ATCCCTGCCCCCTAACTCCCTCCCGATAAATCGGGATAAATTGCGGGGGAATAAGAGTCGGGACTTAAAGACTTATTATATATATTTTATAGAGAATTTAAACTAACAATTAAAGAAATTGAAGATTTATTATTTGTGTTTTTTGCGTTATTTGCGTTCAAAAATCTTCGTCCAAATATTTTGTTAGTTAGGATTAAAAACAATCACCAATATTTTGCAAAAGTAATAGTTTAATTGTTAATGTGGTAAATTAAGGATACTTTAAACAGAGAATTTTAAATCGGGAATTCAAACAGCGAAGTGAAAATTGAATAAACATCCGTTTTTGAGAGAATAGCTTCAACAAAAATCATTACTTTTGCAACCATATAAAATATCGGATTTATTTCAAAACTGGATGAAATGATTTTTTTTCGCAAAACAATTTTCTTTCTGCTGTTCGTTGGATTAATAAACAGTATTTATGCCGAGATTCCGGTTGGTTATTATGATTCGGCGGAAGGAAAAAACAAGGCCGAATTAAAAACGTACCTTTATAATATAATTCGGGTTCACACACAACTGGAGTATTATAGCTTAAGTACATATTTCAAGCGGAGCGATTGGCATCCAGAAACCGAACAATATCCCGGTGGTTATTTTTGGGATATGTACTCAAATTATCCACGTACAGTGTGGAGCGGGTTAAATAGGGAACATTCCATGCCTAAAAGTTGGTTTGGGATCGCTTCAGGGGATGAAAATTCCGCTCCAATTGGTTCTGATTTACATAATCTTTATCCATCGGATGCAAATGCAAATTCAGCTAAAAACAACTATGCTTTAGGTGAAGCTGATAACTCTTCCGTCCTAACAAATACTATTATAAAAGTGGGACCCAATACATTTCCAGGCTATAATGGAACTGTTTTTGAACCAAATAACGAATATAAAGGAGACTTCGCCCGAACCTATATGTACATGGTTACTTGTTATGAAAATTATGCTCCCAAATGGCAAAGTACAGGAACAATGAGTATGCTTTATACCAATACTTATCCAACTTTTAAACCCTACGCAGTCAATCTGTTACTCAAATGGAGTCATGAGGATCCAGTGAGTTCAAAGGAAATAAATAGGAATAATGCGGTGTATGAATTGCAACATAACCGAAATCCGTTTATCGACCATTCCGAATTAGCTGACTTTATCTGGGGAACAAGGAAAGATGAAATCTGGTCGGTGGATGTTGGCCCGGCTGATACACAAACTTTATTCAAAGCCTGGTTTAATGGTGAAACCAATCTGCTGAATGTAGATATCAACAAGCCCGAATTGGCGACTTATTTTATTCAATCACTTAACGGCATTACCCTTAAAACCGGAAAGTTTTCAACTACCGGAACAGTTTCGGTTCCCGATTTACAGAACGGGATGTATATTTTACAGGTTTATACCAATGCAAAACGGAAAGTTGCTAAATTTGAAGTGTCGAGGTAGAATTGAATAATTTAAGTAAATAGATTATCAACTATTTAGGTTATTTAGTTGTTGTATTAAAAGATATTAAGATCGGGTGATTTTCAGTTATTTTGATAATTTTTAAAACTAATATAACATTCAGTTTAATAGGAATATTTTATGAAAACACACACATTAATTAAAAAGATTTTCTCAATTTTTTTCTTTACATTCCTTTTATTGATTGGAAATATTTCAACATTTGCCTCTGATTTCCAACCAACTCCAGGCAACAAGGACGCTGATAATTATACCGAGTTTAAAGGAAAAATTGTAGATCGAAAATCCGGCACACCTTTATCTTTTGCAAGCGTTACACTCATCGGAACAAATGTGTCGACAGTAACAAATGCCGAAGGGGAATTCTCACTAAAAGTTTCGAAAGAAATTCAAAATCCAAAAGCAATTGTAAGCTTTATCGGCTATAAAAACAAAACAATTTTGTTGACCGACTTAACTCAACAAAAATCAAAAGTTGAACTGGAACCATCAGCTGTTGAACTTCCCGAATTGAATGTGATTTCGAAGGATGCCGAAGCTCTGATTAAGGCGGTTATGGAGAAAAAGGAAAAAAATTATTTCAATGAACTTACTCCAATGACCGCATTTTACAGGGAAACTATTAAGAAAAACAGGGGTTATGTTTCTCTTTCCGAAGCCGTTGTGCAAATTGGCAAGCAGCCTTACACTTCATATAAAACAGATATTGCTAAACTCTATAAATCGCGCAAAAAAGCCGATTATAGTAAACTTGATACAGTGACATTTAAGTTGCAGGGCGGTCCGTTTAATTCACTTTACCTGGATATAATGAAAAACCCGGAGATGATTTTTACCGAAAACATGTTCGATAATTATGAGTTTAGTTTCGAAAGGTCAACTCACATGGATAACAGGTTAATTTATGTGCTTGATTTTAAACAGAAACCCAATAAAACCGAACCGCTTTATTACGGTAAATTATATATTGATGCGCAAAATCTGGCATTAAGAAGTGCCGTTTTTAAACTGAATCTTACCAACAGGGACGAAGCAAGTAAAATGTTTATCGTTAAAAAACCGTTCAATGCTAATGTGTATCCGGTTGAAGCAAATTATCGGATTGATTACAGCGAAAAAAACGGGAAATGGTATTACAGCTATAGTAGGATTGAGTTTGGACTAAAAATAATCTGGAAGAAAAAACTCTTTAATACCAATTATTTCTCAACCATTGAAATGGCTGTAACAGATTGGGGAAAAGATTTGGAAAATCAAACCATAAAAAACAAAGATCGCATACATCCATCTGTTATTATTAGCGATGAAGCTTCAGGTTTTTCAGATCCTGAATTTTGGGGCGAATACAACGTGATTGAACCCGAAAAATCAATCGAAACAGCAATCAGGAAAATCCAAAAACAGCTCGAGAAAAAATAAACCTATAGTTTGTAGTTTGCGCTTTTGTGATAATTGAAATTAAATAATATTCGCGGGAAACAGGAGCAATCTTGTTTTCCGCATTTTTTATCTGAAATTTCTAAAACTTCAATTTCAGAAATGCTTAAAAACAAAAACGTCTCTGACGTGTTATGTAGTTTACTGTATTCAGGCAACGGAACCTACTGAAAAAAATGTATTTTTTTTGTACCTTTGCAGCTCCGAAATTAAAAATTAGGGACTTATCTGAAACAGGAAGGTTTTTAATTATGAATTGAAAAAGATTATGTCAGAAACTATTATAGAACAAGTAACCCAAGGCGATTATAAATACGGATTTACCACCGATATTGAAACGGATATTATTCCAATAGGACTCAGCGAAGATGTTATCCGGCTTATTTCTGCTAAAAAAAATGAACCGGAATGGATGCTCGAATTTCGATTGAAAGCTTATAGGCACTGGCTCACTATGAAAATGCCGGAATGGGCGCATCTCGATATTCCAGTGATTGATTACCAAAGTATTGCCTATTATGCTGCTCCGCGTAAAAATGCTCCGAAAAGTTTGGACGAAGTTGATCCGGAATTATTAAAAACATTCGAAAAACTGGGCATTCCGCTTCACGAACGAATGGCATTGTCGGGCATTGCCGTTGATGCAGTTATGGACAGCGTTTCGGTAAAAACCACCTTTAAAGAAGCTTTAGGCGAGAAAGGAATTATTTTCTGCTCGTTCAGCGAAGCGGTTGAAAATCATCCTGATTTGGTGCAGAAATATATGGCGTCGGTAGTTCCTTACACCGATAATTTCTTTGCTACGCTAAATTCTGCCGTTTTTAGTGATGGTTCGTTTGTATATATTCCAAAAGGTGTTCGTTGCCCAATGGAACTTTCAACTTATTTCCGTATAAATGCTTCCAATACCGGACAATTTGAGCGCACGTTGATAATTGCCGACGAAGACAGTTACGTTTCGTATCTCGAAGGTTGTACTGCACCTATGCGCGACGAAAATCAATTGCATGCTGCCATTGTGGAAATTGTGGCGTTGAAAAATGCGCAGGTGAAATATTCAACTGTACAAAACTGGTATCCGGGCGATAAAGATGGAAAAGGAGGAATATTTAATTTTGTAACCAAACGTGGAATCTGCAAAGGCGAAAACTCCAAAATATCGTGGACGCAGGTTGAAACCGGCTCAGCCATTACATGGAAATATCCAAGTTGTATTTTGTTGGGCGATAATTCTTCTGCTGAATTTTATTCGGTAGCCGTTACCAATCATTATCAGCAAGCTGATACCGGAACAAAAATGCTTCATATTGGTAAAAACACTCGAAGCCACATCCTCTCGAAAGGAATTTCAGCGGGCTTTGGACAAAACAGTTACCGTGGCTTGGTGAAGATCAACCCCAACGCTGAGAACTCCCGCAATTTCTCGCAATGCGACAGTTTGCTGCTGGGCGACAAATGCGGTGCGCACACATTTCCGTACATGGAAGTAAATAACGATTCTTCCATTGTAGAACACGAAGCAACCACATCGAAAATTAACGAAGATCAGATATTTTATTGCAATCAACGCGGCATTTCCACTGAAGATGCAGTTGGATTAATTGTAAACGGTTATGCAAAAGAAGTTTTGAACCAGTTACCAATGGAATTTGCAGTGGAAGCACAGAAATTATTGCAAATAACGTTGGAAGGTTCAGTTGGATAAACCCCTAACCCCTAAAGGGGAATTAGGCAAGTTTCCATTTCATCAAGTTTCAATTTATCAAATAAGAAAACAAACAATACTAACTAAGCTCCCCTTTAGGGGGTGGGGGTCATATTATGCTTGAAATCAAAAACTTACACGCCAGCATCAATGGCAAGGAAATATTAAGAGGATTAGATTTGATGGTTCGTCCGGGTGAAATTCATGCTATTATGGGACCGAATGGTGCCGGAAAATCAACATTAGCTTCGGTGCTTTCCGGCAATCAGGCTTTTGAAGTTACAGCGGGAGATGTTACTTTTTACGGAAAAAATTTATTGGAAATGTCGCCTGAATATCGTTCCCGTGAAGGAATTTTTCTTAGTTTTCAGTATCCTGTCGAAATTCCCGGGGTAAGCATGGTCAATTTTATGCGCACTGCATTGAATGAACACAGAAAATACAATAAACTGGAACCGATGTCTGCATCTGAATTTCTGAAAACTATGCGCGAAAAGAAGGAACTGGTTGAAATGGACAGTAACCTGGCCAATCGTTCAGTAAATGAAGGTTTTTCGGGTGGTGAAAAAAAGAAAAATGAAATTTTTCAAATGGCCATGCTTAATCCGCGTTTGTCTATTCTCGATGAAACAGATTCGGGACTTGATATTGATGCGTTGCGCATAGTAGCAAATGGAGTAAACAAACTTAAAACTCCTGAGAATGCCAGTATAGTAATTACACACTATCAACGTTTGTTGGATTATATTGTGCCTGATTTTGTTCATGTGTTGTACGATGGGCGTATTGTAAAATCCGGTGGAAAAGAGCTTGCTCTTGAACTTGAAGATCGTGGTTATGACTGGATTAAAAAAGAAGTAGAGGAAGTCCCCTAAATCCCGGCCCCCTGACCCCCTAAAGGGGGAATAAAACCTATTCTTAAAATGGAAAACAATGATTGATGAAAATACAAAATTACACGAAGCAGAGGCTTTAATTCCCCCTTCAGGGGGTGAGGGGGCAACTTATATCGATTTATACAAAACCCATCACGAAAGCATTAAAAAACATTCTGCTGAGGTGATGAACGACTTGCGTGACGATGCATTTGCCTTGTTCGAAAAGCTGGGATTCCCAACTAAAGCACTGGAAGATTACAAATATTCCGATCTAAAAGACCCACTTTCTATCGATTATGGATTGAATATCAATCGGCTTCCTATTCCTGTAAATCCATACGATGTTTTTAAATGTGATGTTCCCGGCATTCAATCGTTTCTTTATTTTGTGGTGAATGATGCCTTTTACCCTGTAAATGAACCTCG
>JBBQMQ010000281.1:0-5979 GCA_038329115.1 Bacteroidales bacterium | reverse complement strand
CAGATAGAGTAGGAAATGTCTTATTTCTTTATTTCAAAAACAGCTATTGTTGGCATATAATTTCTTTCTTTTATAAAAGATACATGCCCGCAACTTAAATTTGATTGCTCAATCAACTTTTTCATGTTGGAAATGGAAGGGTAATTGGCTTTGCTTGTTGTAAATTTCACGAAAAAATAAATCAATTTATCTAATAAGGTGGTTGCAGATCCAAAAGCCAAAATGATGTTGACATTCCTTGCGGATAACTCATTTATTTTTTGGATTGAAGCTTGTTGGTCAGGAAAATAAGGAAAGGCATGTGTGGAAATGATAATATCAAACTGTGTGGTTGTTTTAAAATCTTCAATTCCGGCATGTTTGAATTTAGCTGCTTTATTATAATCTTTTGCAATATCAAGCATGTTTACGGCTACATCAATTCCAAGATAGGAAACATTGGAAAACCTATCTGTTATTTGTTTTGATAACTGACCCGTGCCGCAGCCAATATCCAATAACCGATAGGTTTGTTTTTCGTGAATGGTATTTTCCAGCATCTCCATCACTTTATTCCGTGTAGGCGTTAATGAATATTTTTGAACCCAGAGTGAATTGTATTTACCGGCTAGTTTTTCCCAAGCTTTGTACTTCATGTTGTTGTTTTTCTGTTTTTAATTGTTTTCAATGCTTCTATCCAAAAAATACCTGCTGCAGGAACTAATGTTTTAATATTGTTCAACTTAATGGTTTCATGTTTTATATTTAACCACGACAATTTGACATATAACTTGTGAAATTCAAAATAAAAAACAAACCGGGATAGTTTCCCCGGGTTCATCGTTAAATGAACAAAATCCCATTTTTTAAAATCATTGGTGGTAATTCTGTCTTTGTATTTTTCATATTGCTGCGTTCCGGGCATTGGAGTTAGAATTGAAATGGTTGAAAGGTATAACCCGTTTGTTTTAATGAAGTTATATAGTTTTTTGAAATACGATTTTTCCGCATCAATATCAATCATGAATAATCCTACGCAGGTTATCTGTGCTTCTTTTAATATGGCTATTGCTTTGTTGATAATATTCACATCTATTTTTTTGTTATATAATTTCAATATTTCATCATCAATCACTTCGAGGCCAACAATAATCATTTTTACCCCTATTTTCCCCAATTCGATTATTATGTCCGGATTATTGGCAATAAAATCTGCCCGATAATACAACGAATAGTTTTTGTGTATGCTTTCTCTTTTGATTAAATCGATAAATTCCAGCACTTTATTCCGATTGACATAAAATGTGTCATCCACGATCCAGATATTATCACAATTTATTTCTTTGATTTCCTGAACCACATTTTCAGGCTCCCTGCAACTATATTGACCATCATTCAGCAAGGTTGAAAAGCAATAATTACAATTGTGCGGACAGCTATAAGCGGCTTTCAGAATTGCCCACGGTTCGCTACTTATATACCTGTATTCCTTTAAATTTTCATAGAAATGCTTCCTGTTGGGGAATGGCAATTCATTTACATTAAAAATCTCTTTTTCATTTTTAATCCAGATGCGATTCTCCTGATAACAAATACCTCTTATTTGCGACAATGAACTAAAACCGTTTTGAATAAGCTTTTCGAAAGGTTTAAATCCTCCACTGAAGGTAATTACATCAATATTTTCAAAGAAAAAATCAGTTGGTATTACTTCGGCATGTGGTCCTCCGACAATTATTTTAATGTTCGAATTGTGTTTCTTTATCAGGTCAGCATATTTCTTTATGACATCGATGTGAACAAAGTTTGCTGTAATAGCAACAACATCCGGAGAAAATTGCTTTAAATCTCTTTTTAAATCAGTACCGCTGATTGTTAAGTCGCAAATCTGACAGGAAATATCAGCATTATCGCAGATGGCTTGCAGGTATTCCAGTTCAAGCGGTTCCACTTTAATAAGTGATAGCTTTTGGAAAATACCTTCAAACCGTGGCTTTACTAATAATACTTTCATTTCGATCCTTTTAAAATTTAAAGATTGTCCTTTCCTAACTTACCGATAGGAGTAAGAAATCAGAATATATTGGGTGTGATTTTGCGTTTTACATAATGCCGGTAATGAAAATTGACTCCGAGCGAAAAAAGCAACATTTCAGGATTTTTAAGCAGGTCGCGGTTGAAAAGCACCCGGTGAAAAATGCTTTTCAACGAGAAAACCTTGTTATTCAGCCACCAGTACATTTCAGTAAGTTTCTCTGGTTCAATCTTTTTGGGAATATGTACACAACGAGTTCCATCGAACAGACGAAGGTCATCAGTAAGCATTCGCCCTTGTTTTTTTAATTCGGTATGCAGCGCAGTGCCGGGGATTGGCGTGAGAATATAAAAACGCGGAATTGGTACACGATTCCGGTAAATGAAATCGTAGGTGTCGCGGATGGATTGTTCGGTATCATAATCCGTCCCAACAATCATTTCGGTGCTTACCGTAATGCCCGATTGTGCCAGTATTTTAATATTTTGCTCGTGTTCGTTGGCTTTTAACCACGGTTTGTCCAGACTATCAATGGCATCCTGCTGAATACTTTCCACGCCAAAGCTCATTAAATCACAACCTGAATCTCTGACAATTTTCAACAGTTCGGCATTTTTAGCCAGATGAATGGCACACTGGCTTGCCCATTTCATTTTCAAAGGGGTGATTTTCTGACAAAGTTCCCGCAGGTATTTCGGGTTGGAGACAATATTGTCGTCAATCAGGTAGAAGCGGTTAAAGCCCAATCGTTTCACTTCCATAATGTCGCGGATAACCTCGTCGACCGGACGGAATAAATACTTGCCTTCGTACAGGCAGGCAATAGAGCAAAACGAACAGGTAAAAGTACACCCGCGTCCCGCCTGAACAGGCAACATAAGCCCGATTTTCTTGCTGGTGAGCAATTCGTAACGGGGAACAGGCAGATTTTTCAGTTCGGAAACGGGGTAATTGTATAGTGGTTTCACTTTCCCAGTGTCCTCAAAATCCTGCAGCATTTTCGGGTAAGAGATTTCGGCATCACCAATCACCACCGAATCAACGTATTTCATAGCTTCTTCGAAAGCGATTGAAGCCATATATCAGCCCATAATTACGGTTTTGCCCCGCTTTTTAAATTCGGCGGCAATTTCCAATCCTCGGAAAGTAGCATGTCCCATGGTGCCAATGCCAACAATATCGGCATCCGAGTCAAAATTTATTTCGTCGACCACTTCAATCAACAATTCCACTTCCCAATGAGCCGGTGTGTAAGCTGCCAGCAAGGGAAAAGCCAATCCGGGAAGATTTATTTTACGTTGCTTGCAGAGTTTTCCGCTTTCGGCGTACTGTGTGGGTTGTATAAACAGAATTTTAGGCATAAATAAAATTTGTTTGAAAGTTTAAAAAGTTTGTGGTTTGAAAGTTAATTAAACACGAAATAGAGTAGAAAAGATGAAATTAACTGCTTTTCTCCGCTTCTTTAATTTTATTTTTATACTGCCTGGATACCCTGAAAGCACCTTCAAGCATTTTGTAAAGCATCAACGGGCGGTATGTGGTAAGGTATTTCCATATCACTTTTGGTTGGTACAGAACGGCACTGTATGCTTTCAGAATTTCGCGATAGAAATCAGGCACAGAAAGCTTTTCCGGTTTAACGGAAATGTGTGCCAGATCCCATTTATCGTAATCGGTTTTGGCAATCAGAATCTGATCGTCGGGGTAGCTGACTCCGGTTTTGGGCAGTGGTGTTAAAGGCTGGAGGTTTACATAATGGATGCCCAGCGATTTAATTACTTTTACCATGTTTTTAAAATCACTTTTGTCCCATTCCGGTGGAATAATGATGGTAGCAAATACATCAATCTTCTCACGGTGAATCACTTCCATGGTATCTTTATACATTGAAACCGACGTTTTTTTATTGTATTTATCCAGTTCCTTGTCCGAGAAACTTTCAAAACCCACAATCACAGTTTTCAAACCTATTTCAGCCATTTCATGCATAACGTCCGGGTTTTTGGCAATAAAGTCGGCACGCCCGTAAACCAGATAATGTTTGCGGATATTCCTTTTCTTTATTTCAGCTATAAAAGCCAACAAAAATTTCCGGTCGGCTAAAAAGTCATCATCCACAATATAAATTTCCGTTTCATCAATCTGTTCAATTTCCTGAATGACATCAGCCAGCGGTCGTTGGTAATACATTCCGTTGGTTATGATTCTGCAAAAACAAAATGAACACTGATACGGGCAGCCAAAAGAAGTTTTAAGCAACGCCACTTTTTCATGAAAAATATAGAAATACTTGTCGCGATAGTGTGCTACGGCTTTTCGGTCGGGAAAAGGTACATGGAAATCGAAAGCAGGAAGGGCGGTGTTCTCCAGTGAATCACTGCGACGGAAAACGCCTTCGGGCAGTTTTGTTTTCTGTTCAATGTAGTTGAGTAAGTCGGTGAAAATAATGGCTGCATTTCGAACCACCCGAAAATCAACCGCTTCATCTTCAAAATCTTCCGGGCAAATCTCGCAATGAACTCCCCCGACAATTGTGGTGATACCCGGAAAAAGCTTTTTGGCAGTACGACAATACTCAATGATAGTTGAAACGTGTGTGATATATCCGGTCAAACACAGCAAATCGGGCGATTGTACAATTAAAAACGACTCGAATGATCGTTTTTCGAGAATCATATCTACAATCACCGCCGAATCGGAATCTCGCTTTAAAGCACATAAAATTTCCAGTTCCAGAGGTTCCACAACCATCACGTGTTGCAAACCGATGGTTTCGGGAGACGGCTTTGGTCGTACCATTAGAATTTTCATGTATTCTGTTTTATTGCGTTTGTATTTTCAAGTTTCCGTTTGTATTCCAGCATCGGACTACTGATTTTTAATAACTTATTGAAAAGACGGTTGCTGTGATGCGCATCCATGTAAAGTGTTTCCGGTTTACCACCCATGCGCATTTTAGGTGTTTCGGCGGTTTGTCCAAGTTCAATATATTCCGCTTTTCGGTCAATGCCATCGCGTATTAGTTGCGAAAGTAATCGTAAATATGTATTGTGCATTCTGTTGAACTTATAATTTATTCCTCCCAGAAAAAAATAGTATATATTCCCGTTTTCAAGTGCCAGATTCCAACCGATAATCGTATCGGTTTTGAAGCAAACAGTGAGAATAAATTCCGAAGGAAGATTTCTGAAAAAGTCGAAAGTGAGTTTTTCAAGTTTGCCATCGCTACGGTTATATACTTCCAAATACTGACTGTACATTTGTTCCGTGAAAGCAGAACAATCCATTTTCTCAAATCGGATTTCTTTGTCCGGTTGATTAATTTGATTCAGCCGCCGCCGGTAACCGGTTCGGAGCGAAGCAATATACCCTTTCCAGTCGGAAAAATTATTGGAAAAAAGGATAGTCGGCAGAGTTTTTCCTGATGCATGGCTGTTTTCAGCGGGTTTTTCAGTAAGGTTTAATACTAACAAAAATCCTTTTTCAACGTTGAAAATATGATTCTTCATGGCCGCAACAGCGTCATTTTTTCCAAAAATTCCGGGACTTGAAACCGAACAGGGAATCCCCACGATATGCATTTTCATCGGACTTTTCAGCTTTATAAACGTAAGAATATCCAATCGCAAGGAATATACAATGGCTGCTGCGACGGCTTGTTCATTTTGAAAACACATATAATAGCGTTGTTGGCACGGATTGTATTTTTCGGCATGAGTCAGAAATTTCCGATGCTGAAAATAGTTTTCTGCCAACGTATCCCAAACTTCTGGAAGATCGGATGCCTTATGTATGTGTTTGAACTCGTTCATTACAGATTGGTTTCAAAAGTGGCGTAGTGCCTGTAAATTTCAGGTTCTTCACCGTAGCTGCGTTTCATCATTCGTTTTACAAAAGCCATCGAAGCCAGATTTTCCTCAAAAATAAATCCACCCTCACAGTATTTATATCCTTTTTGGTGAATA
>JBBQMQ010000280.1:0-5989 GCA_038329115.1 Bacteroidales bacterium | reverse complement strand
AATTGCCTCCTGCTTTATGAATTGCCTCCTGCTTTATGAATTGCCTCCTGCTATATGAATTGCCTCCTGCTTTATGAATTGCCTCCTGCTTTATGAATTGCCTCCTATTATATGAATTGCCTCCTGCTTTATGAATTGCCTCCTGCTTTATGAATTGCCTCCTGCTTTATGAATTGCCTCCTGCTTTATGAATTGCCTCCTGTTTTATGAATTGCCTCCTGCTTTATGAATTGCCTCCTGCTTTATGAATTGCCTCCTGCTTTATGAATTGCCTCCTGCTTTAGCAGGAGGAATAAATATTATTCAAATCATATTGGCTTTAGCCAAAAGATTATGCCCCTGTCTTATACAATTCATTCTCCAACTCCTTCACTGCATCCATATATTGTTTTTTGCCTCCAAATTCTTTTACTATTTCATAGGCAGAGCCCATTTCATCAAAAGGTTTTACCCGTAATATCTCCATGCTCTCGATATTTTCCACTCCTTCGTCGGCATACTTATCAAGCAATGCTTCCAATACTTTTCGGGCTTGTTCGCCATATTTCGTGAAGTAATCCCGCTTCTTTACATTATTGGCTCTTTCTTTGCGTGTGAGCGGAGGTTGGTCATACGCCAGGTAACAAATTAAATCAAACATGTCAACTGGTTTATCCACAGCATCGAATAAAGCGTCGACTAATACACCTTGTATTTTAAGTTCAGCTATAATTGCTTCTTTCTTTTCTGTCGTGCTCCACAAATTCAAAAAATCATTCAACGAACCGTATTTTCCGGTTATGATTTCCCGTGTGTGGTCTTTCAAACTTACCGTTATTGGTCTTCCGTGCTGGTCGAAATACATTTCCCGACTCACTAAAACCGAAACATCAACCCCGTTTACATACACTTTTTCTCTGTGTGGAGGTCGTGGGGGCAATATTACCGGTGGCACAAGTTCAACGGGTGGTTCAAAAAGCAAATCTATTTCTTCACTTTCTTCTGTTTCACTATAATCTTCACCTTCTTCCTGATCTTCCAAATCTTCCTCTTCAGTCGTCAGTTTTACACGTATCGGGTCACCATCAAATGTACTGTCAGCAAATAAATCCGTAGCATTTCTGAAATCAAGAATGTTGAAATAGAGTTTTCCAAAGTCTTCATTAATACGTGTACCACGACCGATGATCTGTTTAAACTTGGTCATAGAACCAATATTGGTGTCTAACACAATTACTTTGCAAGTTTGTGCATCGACTCCGGTTGTCATCAATTCGGAGGTAGTGGCAATTACCGGATATTTTTCTTCGGGATTAATGAAATTATCCAGTTCACGTTTTCCCTCATCATTATCGCCGGTAATCTGCATAATGTATTTGTAGTTTTCGGCTACTAAGTCGGGATTCTCTTTCGACAATGCCGTTCTTAGGCGCTCAGCATGGTCAATATCCACACAAAATACGATGGTTTTGGCAAAGCGGTCGAAGCCTTTTAAAAACTCAGTAATCTTTTTTGCTACTATTTCGGTTCGTTCGTCCACTACTATATTCCGGTCAAAGTCCGTGCGATTGTATATTCTGTCTTCAACTTCATTTCCATTTTTATCTTTAAATCCAGCCGGTGGTCGCCAACCCTCTAAATCGATGTTTAAACCAATTCGTATTACTTTATAAGGAGCCAAAAATCCATCGTCTATACCTTGTTTCAACGAATAGGTGTACAAAGGATCACCAAAATACTCAGAGTTACTTGTTATGTTCGTTTCTTTGGGTGTGGCAGTAAGACCAATGTGGGTGGCATTATGGAAGTAACTAAGAATTTCACGCCACGCGCTATCTTCATTGGCACTACCTCTGTGGCACTCGTCAATAACAATTAAATCAAAAAAGTCTCTGGAAAATTGTTTGTAAATATTGGCGGCTTCATCATTCCCTGATAGCCCCTGATAAAGTGCCAGGTATATCTCATAACTTTTATCCACCTGACGATGTTTTACCACTGTCATTTTATCTTTAAAATGGCGGAAATCGCCTCGTCGGGTCTGGTCAATCAGCGAATTTCTGTCAGCTAAAAACAGAATTCGTTTTTTAGCTCCACTTTTCCAAAGTCGGTGAATGATTTGATAGGCTACATAGGTTTTCCCTGTTCCGGTAGCCATAACCAAAAGAATCCGGTTTTGTCCGTTGGCAATAGCTTCTACGGTTCTGTTTACTGCAATCTGTTGATAGTAACGTGGTCGGCGGTTGGTTCCGTCAAAAAAGTAATCCTGCGAAGCTATTTTTTCAGCTTGAGGGGTGGTTATTCCTTTGTATTTTTTATATTTCTCCCAGAGTTGTTCAGGAGTTGGAAAGTGTTCGTTATCAAATTCAGTTTCTATATTTTCATCGGTTGCAGTCCGGTCATGGAATAAAAATCCATCGCCATTGCTGCTGAAAACACAGGGAATGTCCAGTATCCGGGCATAATTCAACGCTTGTTGAATACCTGATCGGACAGTGTGTTTATTATCTTTAGCTTCGATTACAGCAATCGGAATGTTGGGTTTGTAGTACAAAATATAGTCAGCACGTTTCCGTTCCCCTCTGGCTGTCATTTTTCCACGTACAAATATTTTTCCATCCGTAAAGGATACTTCTTCAAACAGCTGAGTGTGTTTATTCCAACCGGATTTTTCGATTGCCGGAGTAATGTATTTGGTACAAATATCCCTTTCAGATAGTGATTTTTTATCCATAATAAAATGGTTAGATTCTGGTGATAGTTGAAAGTACAAAGCTACAACTTTATGTTGGAATATAGTTATGTTTGTTAAACAATGTTTCACCTGCGTGCTTTTAGCTTCTCTTCTTTTTTCTGCACATAATTCTCAAAAGCAAGCTTCAGCTTTTGAAGAAATACTGATATTTCCTTTATCCGGTCACCAGTATGTGATAATTTACTTTCGGCATGTTTCATTTCAATTCCAAACAATTCCTGAAAATATTCCACTAATTCTACTCGGGTTAGTTTTTTGCCATCCTCCCTTTGAAGTGACTTAGTTTCAATCAATGCTACAATAAGTTCCATTAAGTCTGTATCGGAAGCAGTCCAAATGTATTCGCTTCTATCGTCTGAAATTAGTGATCCTTCTGACTTCTCTTCATTTTCTGTATATAAATCATATCGTTGTAATTCGCTTTCGCACAGTCTTATAAAATTAGGATAAAACATGTTTGTGTACTCATAGGATTTATATGAATTAGGAACACCTACGTCATCGGAGAGTAATTGCCATTGATGAAAGTCAATCATACGCTCATTAATCAAATTCCGTTTTTTTGTATACGAATCAAGTGCATCACATTCTTGTTTGAGATTTTTAAAATCAAAACGGACTTCATAATGAATTTCCTGTGAAGACATTATTCCCTCTTCTTCCGTAAAAATTAATTTGAAGCTCGGGTTAGTCTTTTGCATTGTCTCTGTAAAAATCCTTTTCAAATCAATAGAATAATTGCCATCCTCATCAGGATAGTAAAAGTTTGAAATCCTTTCTAGGTTGAATTCAAACATCTTCCTCAAACCAAGCAAGGCTTTTACTTGGAAATCATTTTTGATTATTTTCTTGTTTAGACTATCATCAAAATCATCTACCCTTTTAATGACAGAAAATGAGGTTTCAACATAGTTATCTATCAGCTCAATATCTTTATATTCTTCAATATTTTCAATCATTTCGGAAATAAAGTCCTGAAAATAAAAATCGAAGTTTGCATTTTCTAATTCTGTCAACATAGTTGCAATGTCAACATCTTCTAATGATTTTTGTTTGGCTTCCCTATAAATAGTCCAAAACATTTCCATTGCATTTTCGAGTCGCAAATTTAGTTTCTTTGCTTTTTCTGTTTTCATAGTATATTTTATTTTTTTCAATAACAAAATTACATAATAAATCACATTAACCACTAAGCATTAAAATAAATTTTCAACAATCTTAATTTATCCGTACTAACCACAGAAACTGGTATAACTTTAAATTGTTCGTAATCAGTTTGTAAAATTATATATCCTATATATACCGTATATTATTCCTATATTAATCGGTTATTTATACTATATCTATAAAGATAACGGATATATAATCGAAATTTATAGGGAATTTGTAGAATATATAAAATTACATTATCTTTACGGAGTAATAGAGAACCCCCAAAGCTACCCCTAGCCCCTAAAGGGGAATAAGAAATATTAGTATTGATAATTACAATAATATATCGGTAAAATGAACAAAGAGAATAACATAGGAGACGAAACTAACTTCAATTCCCCTTTAGGGGTTAGGGGTTCTTATAGGGATCATACGGGTAAGTTATGGCAATAGTAAAAGGACCTTTCCAACTTTCGGGCAGTGTGAGCGGAGTAAGTTTTTACACCCGCCGCGGTAGCGATCAGGTAATTATGCGCAGCAAAGGAGGTGTGAGTGGTGACAAGATAAAACGTCTGCCTCAGTATGAAGGTATGCGTAATCAGCAGAAAGAATGGAGTGGATGCACCAAGTTTGCTTCGGGAGTTCGGTATGCTTTTGGCGGATTGCACCGGCTGGCCGATTATAACATTACTTCGGTGCTGAACGGATTGGGCAACAAACTGCAAAAGTCAGATACTACTGGTGAAAAAGGGAAGCGTCCTGTACAATTATCAGCTTTTCGTCAATCGTTGGATGGCTTTAACTTCAACCGGAACTATCCGTTTAATGGAGTGTTGCGGGTATCATTGAATTACGAAATGGATAGGGAAAAGCTATCAACATCGGTATTTATTCCACGCATTAACACGGAAATTGATTTGCAAAATATTCAACGCTTGCCGTTTTTCCGCATTATCGTGGTACTGGGTACGGCTTCGGATATGATATTTAGTGAAAAACTGAAAGATTATGTACCGGTGGTTGAAGGATTGCATGGTGCTTCAGCTGTTACCAACAGCGCGTGGTATTCAGCCAACAGCATTATTGATGAACACACCCTCACTGCTTGCATGACCGATGCACAACGTGCTCTGCTTACTGATGAAGTAAGCGTGATTTTGAGCATAGGCGTTGAATTCGGAATGGTTGGATTTGATGGCAAGCCCATGGAAGTGAAATATGCGGGTAGCGGTAAAGTATTGAAGGTTGGTTAACTGGCTAATTTGGCGGGTTGTATACACTTACAAAGTGACAACACTTGGAATGGCAACGACCATGAGCATGGAGGCAACAAACTCAACAACTGAAGATTTAAAGTGGCGATTTATTAAATACTAACTGAGGTCATTTTGGCAAGATCAGAACGTGGCTCGTTTATTGCTGCTACCTGAAAGAGCGGTCCAGCTATTTTTCATAACCGAACATGACTCAAAACTAATAATTTATTAAATTAAAAAGGAGAGTCATACAATGGGAGCATCAGGAAACAAACAACCAAAGAAAGACAAGTCAGGTAAAGCGGGAAAACATGTTCCATCCTATCAAACGGATGCTGCTGTGAAAACAGATTTGGATGTATTTAAAAAGAAAAAATGATTGATGTCGGAATCGACACAAAGACAATCATAAGAAAGCGACCAGCTCAAATGAGTTGGCCGCTTTCTTATATCTGGCAAACCCCTAAATCCCCTAAAGGGGACTTAAAGATGTAATATGCATATGTTTATAAAAAAAACTCAGAATAGACTTGACGATGCTAATTTAATACCCCTTTAGGGGTTAGGGGTTTTGAGTTATTTATTTTTAAGCTCTTTCTTCCGTTTCCGTCTTGCAATATTCATTTTGATGACATAATCCAGCTGATATAATGCCGGTACAAACATCAATGTCAGGAATGTGGCGAAACTTAGTCCGAAAATAATCGACCAGGCCAGCGGACTCCAAAACATTACGTTGTCACCTCCAAAGTAAATATGCGGATTCAGTTCGGTAAACAGTGTGGTGAAATTGATATTCATTCCTACCGCCAACGGAACAAGTCCAAGCATGGTAGCTGTTGCAGTG
>JBBQMQ010000279.1:0-6016 GCA_038329115.1 Bacteroidales bacterium | reverse complement strand
GATTACAATTGTTTTTATGGCAATCATCCGTCCAACGAACCTTCTGACGCCCATAAAATTACTGCCAATCCTATGTTTGTAAATCCGGGGTCGGGTGGAATTGGATTAAATTCTGTTGATGTTTATAAATTACAAAACACTTCACCATGTATCAATGCTGGAATTTACATACCCAACAATGGGGGGCGTGATTATTGGGGAAATCCTGTTTTGTTGGGGAATCCCGATATCGGAGCATTTGAATCAACTCAAATTACAAACGATATTTCAACTGTAAATGAAGAGAAGGACTTGAAAGTATTCTTTAATTCCTTAGACAGTAATGTAATTATTGTGCAATTAATGGGTGTAGAATTAAATGAAAAAATCAAATTAGAAATCATTGATTTGAATGGTAAAAAAGTTTTTTCATCAATCTATAATCCTCAAAATGAATTGAAAGTGAAATTAAAGTCTACTTTAGTTAGTGGAAATTACCTGCTTGCAATAAAATCAGGCAATAATGTACTATCAAAGAAATTTCTGAAAAAGTGATAAAATGAACCGATTTGTTCTGTTGATATTTTTGTTGTTGTCATTTCAGCATTTAGTATTTGGTCAGACACTTTCCTCTGACACGATTGTGGTTTTAGCAATCAATGGTATTCCGGTTGTAAAAAGTGAATATGAACTGATTGAAAATAAATGCAAATCCGAAGTTATTCAAAAAATTAAGCAGGAACAGAAAATCAATTTTGATCAAAATTTTTGGACAAGAAAGGATTTCAATCCATCGCCTGCACAAGTGCTGAAACAAGAAACCCTGAAAGCACTTGTAAAAATAAAAACGGAACAAAATTTGGCAAAAAAAAATGGATTAATCTCAGATTTTAGCTATTTAGGTCTTCTTGATAATTTGAAACAAGAAAATGAAAGACGATTAATTGCAATAAAAAACAATCAGGTTATTTATGGACCAAGAAATTACTCTTTGGAAAATTATTACGATTATGTTATAAGTAATCTGATAATCAAGCTTAAAAACTATCTGGAACAAAAGAAGTTTAAACTTTCGGATACGGATTTGAAATTAATTTACGAAAGGAATAAATCGGAGTTCAGATTTAAAGATAAATTCAAAATAGTAAGAATAAGTATTATAAACAAGGATTTTAAAAGGTTAAAAGGTGAAAAAAGTCAGAGAATCAAAAAAATAGCTGATACAATTCTTAACCAAATTAAAACAAATAGTTTTGACGCAACCAGTTTTAAAAACAATCAAATTGAAATCAGAATCGATACATTATCTGATAAACCAAGCGATTTTGTAGCACTCGAGGGAGAAAAACCCGCAGAACTAAGTTTATTGGCACAGGAAATAAAAATGGAAAACGGTATAAAACAGGTTGAACTTGAAAATGGGAATTTTGAAATTTACCATATTGTACAACAAACCGCAGGAAAGCTAAAAAGTTTTGAATCAGTAAAAAATGCTATCAAAAGCCGTGAATTAAGCCGTATGTATGAAAATTATATTTCAGAACTGGCATCAGAGGCTATTATTGTACAATATTGACAGATTGAGTTAGAGAAATGAACTAAATCGATAACGATTTGAAATGACTTGCTGTATTTTTGCTTCAAGAATTTTTCCTAATCGTCAACCTAATAAGGACACTATTTAATAATGAGATATTTTAGACTAATTTTCGTACTATCTTTGATTCTGTTGTTTTCGACTGAATTGATATTTTCACAAATGAATTGTCCGACATTTAAAGTTGAGTCAAAAAAATGGGTGAAAGATAAACCCAATCAACCCTGGGCATTTTACGACACACAAATAATAGACAGTCTGAAAGGTTTTAACCCGAAAGTAGATAAAGTAAATGAATACGGCAGTTCTACGGCAATAAAACTGAAGGCAACCGGTTTTTTCAGAACAGAGAAATTTAATAATCGTTGGTGGATTGTTGACCCTAAAGGTTTTCTTAATTTCCAAAAAGTAGTTAATGGTGTTCGACAGGGAAACTCAGAGAACAACGTAAGGATTTTTAATGAAAAGTACAAAAATTCAGAAAACTGGATAAAATCATCGTATAAAGAATTTTCTGAATTTGGATTTAATGGTATTGGTGCCTGGAGCGATACGGAAGCAATAATTGATGGCAACAAAAAATCTGATTCGAAATTTTCATATTCATTGATGCTAAATTTCATGAGTTCGTATGGAAAAGAACGGGGTGGGACCTATCAATTGTCAGGGAATATTGGTTATCCAAACCAGTGTATTTTTGTTTTTGATAAGCGATTTGAGCAGTTTTGCGATGAATATGCCAAAACAGTATTAAACTATAAAGATGATCCGAATCTGATTGGATATTTTTCAGATAATGAATTACCTTTTGGTATGAATAATTTGCAGGGCTATTTGACTTTGCCAGATTCAACTGATGCCGGTCGTAAATTTGCAATAAACTGGTTGAAAACAAAGAAAATTTCAATTTCAAAAATAACAGATGCAAATCGCTCTGAATTTGCCGGAATTGTAGCCGAAAGATACTATCAAATAGTATCAAAAGCCATACGTAAGTACGATGGAAATCATCTATATTTGGGCAGCCGATTGCATGGCTCACCAAAAAATATGGAAAGTGTTGTAAGTGCTGCCGGAAAATATTGTGATGTGGTTTCATTTAATTATTATGGATCGTGGACGCCTGAATCGAAAATTATGAAAAACTGGGGTGATTGGGCAGGAAAGCCGTTTATGATTACCGAGTTTTACACCAAAGCTATGGATTCAGGACTTGCCAACACCACTGGAGCAGGTTTTACAGTTCGTACTCAGCAAGACAGGGGATATGCTTATCAGAATTTCTGTCTGGGGTTGTTACAATCACAAAATTGCGTTGGCTGGCATTGGTTTCGTTATCAGGACAATGACCCAACTGCTAAAGGAGTTGATCCTTCTAATCTCGATTCAAATAAAGGATTGTTGAATACAGAATATCAATGGTATAAACCAATGATAAATTACATGAAACAATTAAATCACAATGTATATTCACTCATCGATTTTTATAACAAATAATTCAAATTCAATAAATTATTCACTTTAAAATTTTAGTATTATGAAAAACAAAATTTTTACACTTTTAGTTATTGGTGTGCTTTTAAGCATTGGAACTTCGAAAGCTCAGTTTTTTTGGGCTGATGATTTTAATGGAGCTGCGGGTCCTCTTATTCCATCTGCGCTCATCTCGTCTGATAATTCAACAATTAACAATCCGTTAAATCTTACAGATTGGTTGACTCAATCAAATACGGTTTCTGCTACTGATTGTTATGATATTGTTTCCGGATCGTTAACTTACAATGGTTTTGCTTCATCCGGGATTGGGAATTCCTTAAAATATAACGGCACAGCAGGTCAGGGAATTTATAAGCTTTTTCCAAAATTAGTAAAAAATGATTCAACGGTTTATGTGTCATTTATGATTAATATTCCGGGCGATGTACTTATTACCGGTGGTGACTATTTCTTTGCTACCAAAATGGAACCTTCTGCAATAAGCACAAACTGGGCAGGTCGCTTATTTGCATCGGTTGATGCCAGTTTTCCGGGACAGGAAATTACTTTTGGAGCTGCAAAAGCCAGTGGGGCAACAACTACTTGGGCAACAACTTATTTCCCTAAAAACACTACACTTCTTGTAGTTTATAAATATAAAGTTGGTATTTTAAATGGATTAAACGCAACTGACGAAACAGGTAAATATGATGATCAAATGTCTGTTTTTGTAAATCCATCATTAACCGGAGGTGAACCGGCTACTCCTACACTTTATGTTGCAGATCCAAATCAAAAAGATGCCTATCGTTATACCAGCACAGGAACTTCATTTGGTGGAGCAAGAGGAATCTATTTGCGTTCATCGGCTACAGGAAATGCAGCGGCATTTACTATTGATGGAATTCGTTCAGGTCTAACGTGGAGTGATGTAGTTTCTGCACCCAGTGCATTGAAAACTACTACAGCTGATAATTTTATTTATAGTCTGAATTCAAACAAACAATTGACAGTAAGAACTTCTACTCAGTATTATAACAAGTACAGCGTAGTTTCATTATCAGGACAACAGCTGTTGAAAGGAACAATTGCCAATCAAACCAATACAATCGATGCTTCTTCTTTGAAATCAGGAGTTTATATTCTTAATCTTCAGGGAAATCAAAACAATTCTGCAAAAATTATTGTTCCTTAATAAAATTCAAAACACAACCTTCCTGTACAATAAAGCAGGAAGGTTGTATTTTTTAAATCTGTTTTTAAATTGAAATGAAAATACGCATTTTTTTATTCTTCATGTTTTTTTTGTGTGTATCGGTTCATGCTCAAATTGATTATGTGACCATTCAGATAAAAAGCTCTTATACGGCTGGTTGGGGAAATCAACACACTAAACTTGTGAGTATGATTCCTAACTATTCATCAGTAACTGATGGGGCTGATGATTTTACCCGCTACGGAACTTATAAGTATTTAAAAACAGATTCAACTGGTTTTTTTTACGTAAAGAAAATTGATGGTCGTTGGTGGTTGGTTGACCCGAATGGTAATGCGGGTTTAAATATGGCAGTAACAAGTTTTGGTGGTTCCAATATCCAAAACGATTATGATCTGGTGAAAAATCTGGGTTATAACGGAACCGGAAATTTCCTGAACAGCGATGGACAAACTATGAGTAGTTATAATGCATATAATTACAATCTCTTCTCCTATACACGAAAATTGAATTTCTTTAGTAGCTATAAAAACATAAGATCTTCATCTTCCTATTATCCAAATACACCGACCATAGCTCAGGGAAGTGTGGATCATGTTGTGATTTTCGATCCAAAATTCGTCACTTTTTGCGACCAGACAGCCAAGAGTGTTGCTCAAACAGTTGCCACAGAACGTGATTTAATTGGTTATTTTACCGATAACGAAATTAATTTCAATTCAGACCAGCTTTATAATCTTGTTCACGATTTACCTGCCGGTGATCCAAGTCGCGATTCGGCATTGGTTTATGCTGTATCAAAAGGTTTGACTGAGGCAGATGTAATGAATCAAACCGCAAAACTCACCACCTCTGTAAAACAGGGATTTGCAGTAGCTCTTGCCACAAAATATTATAAAGTAATTTCGGAAGCTATTCATAAATATGACAGCAATCATCTTATTTTGGGAAGTCGACTACATGGAGAAGCCCGCGGAATTCCGGGAGTTGCAGCTGCTTCTGAAAAGTACATGGATGTGACTTCTGTCAATTTTTACGACAAATACTCTCCCGCAGATCAAATTGCACTTAGTACATGGACAAATGATAAACCTTGTATAGTAACCGAATTCTATATAAAGGATGCCAATGTATTTTCCGCAACACAGTCGGGTGCAGGTTGGTATGTAAATTCGCAGGCAATGCGGGGCGATTGGTATCAAAACACCTGCCTTGATTTATTGAAAAATAAATGTTATATCGGTTGGCAATATTTCAGATATCAGGATGATACTGATTCTAATAAAGGTATTGTGAGTGCCGGTGGAACTGAATATACCGACATGACTGCACTTATGAGTAACCTGAACAAACAGGTATATCATATTTGTGATTTTTATGACGGAACTAATCGTCGTCCGGTTTATCCGGTAAAAACATCCGTTTTATCACCCGAAGCAGATACGTACATTATCCCCGGAACTACAAGTACGACCAATTACGGTACTGCCACTGAACTTGAAGTGAGAAATAATTCGCGTGAAGCAAATATGCGGGAATCGTTTTTTAAATTTAATCTCAGTTCGTTGAAAGATTCATTAAAATATCTGAAACATGCTGAACTTGATTTATATTGCACAAGTTCGGATGCCACTTCACGGGCTGTATTTCTTTCAGGAATTACTGATAATACCTGGCAGGAATTAACGCTTACAGGAGCATTAAGAAATGCAAACTCAACCTGGAGTGCAAATACAAATCGGCTGGAT
>JBBQMQ010000278.1:0-6017 GCA_038329115.1 Bacteroidales bacterium | reverse complement strand
TTATGCGATTCATTGGCTTATTCGGCACGCGATTCGATTATGAATATGTATCACGATCCGGTGCTTTGGTCCGACGAGAATCAACTTTCGGGAGATTTTATTCAGGCTCTGACAAAGAATAAAAAGGTGGTAAAAATCAATATAAAAGATGCCGCTATGGCTGTGCAGAAGGAGGATTCGCTCTATTTTAATCAACTTTCAGGGAAAGAAATAATTGCTCATATTGATAGTGGACAATTAAAAAAAGTGGATGTCAATGGAAATGCGGAAACAATTTATTATCCTAGAGATGATAAAGATTCTACCTTGGTTGGACTTAATAAAACGCAGAGCAGTTTTGTGGTTATGTATATGAAAAATAAGAAAGTGGAACGAATTGTTATGACATCGGCTTCAACCGGAGTTATGTATCCACTCACACAGCTTTCAGGCAACGATTTATATCTGAAAAATTATTTCTGGCTCGAAAATCAACGACCTAAAAACAAAGATGATGTTATGATTGTCTTTCCCAAAAAACCACGTGTAAAAATCGGAACCAGCAGTTTGATGAACAAAGTTTCCGAATTGAACGGTGCTGAGAACCAAAAAACCAATACTCCTGCAAAGTCCAAGTAATCACCCACGAACAGAGAATATTAATAATTCATCCGATTTTAGAAAAAATTAAATTACGTATGAACTTTTAAATCTTCTAAAGCATTACTATATAAAATTAAACATTTATATAGTATGAGAAGAACTACATTCATTTTGGCAGTGATATTATTTCACATTTTTGCCGCAACTGCTCAGGTTACTGACGCAGAAAAGAATCTAAAAACTCTGAACAACGATACCATAAACGGTTGGAAAAAAGGTGTCGTAGCCGGTATTAATGTTGCTCAAACCGCACTGATCAACTGGTCGGCCGGAGGTGAAAGTTCATTTGCTTTCAGCGGATTATTCAGCGGTTTTGCAAATTACAAAAAGGAGAATGATTCCTGGGACAATTCTCTTGACATGGGTTTCGGTGCTTTGAATCAAGGAAAAAAAGGATTTATCAAAACAGATGACCGGATTGATTTACTTTCAAAATACGGTAAAAGAGCATTCTCCAATTTTTATTACACGGCGCTTGTAAATTTTAAAACCCAATTTGCACCCGGATACAATTATCCCAATGATTCCGTAAAGATTTCAAACTTTCTTGCTCCCGGTTATGTTTTGGGAGCAATTGGGCTGAATTACATTCCAAACAGTTATTTCAATGCTTTTTTGGCTCCTTTTACCGGAAAGATAACGATTGTAAACGATGATTCACTCTCTTTTCATGGTGCCTATGGTGTTGTTCCCGGTCAGAAATTGAAAGGTGAATTTGGTGGTTATGCCAGATTTATTTATTCCCGAAACGATTTTAAAAGCGGTATCCTCAAAAATGTGGCTTTTACCTCGAAACTCGATTTATTTTCCAATTATCTGAAAGACCCGCAAAATGTGGTGGTCAACTGGGAAAATCAACTGGCTCTTAAAGTAAATAAATACATTACCGTTAATCTAAACACCAACCTGATTTATGATCACAACATTATGGTGAACGGAGAAAAAGCTAAAGTGCAGTTCAAAGAGATTTTAGGAATCGGATTTTTTCTGAAGATGTAAAGCTGAATTATTAAAGCGGCCAATCTGTATTAGGGAAATGATAATTCACTGGGTAAAATAATGCGAGCAACTGATAAATCTTATTTTTCAAACCATTTTTAAACATGAAATAGTTGTTCCTGCTATTATTTTTTACAAGAAGAATTATCTGTAATTTATTTTTTAGTTTATATTGAGTTATCGGTAAAACCACCATAATATGAATACGCTTGTCTGGATTGGATTTTGTCAAAGCCTTTTTGCAGCTATTCTCATGTTTACAAAGAAAAATAATGCCATGTCCGACCGAATTTTAACGGGTTGGCTGACACTTTTGGCGTTGGATTTCTTGAGCTGCGCCCTAAACAGCGAAATTTTCAACCGCCCACTGCTTATCAGTTCCTTTCTGCTTTTTAATCCGGCTTTATATTTATATATTGGTTCGTTAACCCGATTAGAATTTAAACTGCGTTGGATTCAACTACTTCATTTGATTCCGTTTTTCTTCTTTGGAGCGTATACTTACATTATTAAACAACCTTTTTCACTTGACACATTTTTCCTGAAAGATGAAAATTTTGTTTTCAGAATGTTGTTTGGATCAGCCAATATCATTTCATGGCTGGTTTACAGCCCGTTAAGTTTAATGTTAGTTCACAAACACCGGATGCATCTACGCCATGAATTATCGAACATTGAATGGAACGAAAATCTTGGTTGGGTACTTGCTGTGGCAATATTTTACATGGTTTATTGTATAATCGCTATTTTGATTACGATTGTGGTTTTCTTTGCCAATTTGGATCCACTTTCGCCACATTTTTACAATTATGTGACGCTATTGATTTTGATTTACATTATGAGTTTTTATGGATTGCGTCAAAAACAGGTTTCCAAACATTTGCTTATTCCTGAATCTCTGACTCCGTATAAAAATTCAAATTTAAGCACCGAGTCAAAGGCACAAATCCGCCAAAAAATTATGGACTATTTCGAAAAGGAGAAAGCTTATCTCAATCCCGAATTGAATATGAATGAGCTGTCAAAATCGCTTAAAATTCCGAAATATCAAATCACCGAAGTGCTGAATACCGATATCGGTAAAAGTTTTTTCAATTTCGTAAATTACTACCGGGTGGAAGCTGTCAAAACCATGCTTGGTGACCCAAACAATAAATTTTCTATCGAAGCAATCGGCTACGACTGTGGATTTACGAGCAAATCTTCCTTTTACACCGTGTTTAAAAGCATTACTGGTGAAACGCCTGTTTCATACCGGAATTCTATTTCCAAATAAGCCTTTTCAATTACCTTCAAATTTAAGTTTGAGTTTCGGAACTCGAACAGCTAGTTGATGTCCGAGTTTTGAAAAACGGACTTTTAGACCGTTTTATAGCATTATACTTGTGTTTTCAAAACTAATAGATATGAAAACTAAAATGAAAGTATTGTTAACCGGAGCTTCCGGAACGGTCGGAACCGAAGTTTTAAAGCAACTGGTTGAAGATGAAAATATAAGGCTAACAGTTTTTGATGTAAAAAATGATCGGACCAAAAAGTTGTTTGCATCATACAAAAATCGTATCGATATAATTTATGGTAACTTATCAAATGCTGACGATATACAGCAAATTCCTGAAAATCTGGATGCCGTAATTCATTTAGCGGCTATTATTCCACCATTAGCCGACGAAAAGCCATATCTGACTTACAGTGTAAATGTTTTGGGTATAAAAGCGATAATTGAACAGCTTGAAAAAACTTCTCCAAACGTTTTTCTGCTTTACAGTTCTTCCATTTCGGTGTATGGCGACCGGGTAAAAAACCCGTTCATAAAAGTGGGAGACCCTTTATCTCCAAGTGAAAATGATATTTATGCCGAATCGAAAATTGAAGCCGAAAATCTGATCTTGAACAGCAAAATTAACTGGTCAATTTTCAGATTAGCGGCTATTATGAAAAATCATAAGGTTTCCAAACTGATGTTTCACATGCCTTTGTCCACTAAATTCGAAATATGTACAACGCAAGACACGGCAAAAGCGTTTACTGAAGCAATTTATAAACAAGATCAATTGAACCGAAAAATTTTTAATCTGGGCGGTGGCGAACAATGTTGCACAACCTATGAGGATTTTCTCGAACGCTCATTTCGGATTTTCGGCTTGGGGACTTTGAATTTCCCAAAATTTGCTTTCGCTCAACAGAATTTTCATTGCGGATTTTATGAAGACGGCTACAAATTGGAAGAAATTCTTCATTTTCGGAATGATACACTCGAAACTTATTTTCAACAAACCAAGGACTCTATATCATTAACAACCAGAATTTTATGTTTTACATTTCGCATTTTTATAAAAAAATTCTTATTAAAACAATCTGAACCTTATAATTCCATCCAAAAAAACAATAAATCGTTGATGGAACAGTTTTTCGGAAAAACTGACTTTTCACCTGCGGGAATTTCTGTCCGGAATAAAGTAAAACAGTATGAATCGGCAATCTAAATTTTCTACTATGAAAACCCTTCTTTTTTTATTATTCAGCCTAATGTCAGTTTTAGTCTCAGCTCAAACACTCGACATTCACATCAAAAATATCCGCAATCAGAAAGGACAGATTTGTATTGCAGTTTTTGCAAATCAGGATGGATTTAATGCCGAGAAAACCCTCTTCGACATAAAATGCAACAAAAACGAAGTGGTAAATGGCGAACTTCATTTAAAATTACCTTTTAAGCCCGGAAAATTTGGTGTCTCGGTGTTGGATGATGAAAATAAAACCGGCAGAATGGAATACGGCCTCTTGGGAATTCCAAAAAAAGGCTTCGGGTTTTCCAATTTTTTTCTGAAAGGCCTTTGCAAACCTGTTTTCGAGGATTTCAGTTTTAAAATAATTAAAGATGAAGTGAAATCGCTGGAAGTGAAAATGAAGTATTTCTAATCACCAATGGTATGCGTTCTGATAGTCAATTAGGTTCATTATCAAGATTGTTTTGGTTCTGTCTCAACAGCACGGATTAAGTTTCTTTTTTCTTCTTCCTGAAATGGAAAATTGATAATTAGAATAAGATTAGCTTTATTATCAAAGGGAATTTCAAAAAATAAAAATCTTTAAAAAACTTATGTTTGGAAAGTATCTGCTAAGAATAAATTTGTCCAAAATTTATTCTTAGCACCCATCAAATGAGATTTATAATTCAATGTTGTTAAGTTAAGGATCTTCATTGAATGGAATCTTTGTGAACCTTAGTGCTTTTGTGACTTGGTGGCTGTTATTTTTTTTGCCACAAAGACTCTAAGTAACAAATTATCACAAAGAAATACACTAACTAAACGACATTGATTTATAATTGTTATTTCTTGGTTTTCCATTCAATGGGATTTACTTTTCTCTTACAATAGCTCTTGAGTTAATGTTTTATGCACTTGATTTTTAAAAACAAAAAATGACAACCAATTTCGGATTGTAACAAATTTGTAATACATTCTTCATCTCGTTTTAATATCAAAACCTTTCCTTTGCATTGATTTTAAAACGAAACTTAACGTGAAACGATTTATAGAGAAGTTAGTACATGGCGCATTGCTGATAAGCGGAAGCATAACCAGCATTACAATTTTATTGATTATTCTTTTTTTGTTTAAAGAAGCTGCCGGATTATTTAACAGTCCTGTTATAGAAAATGGCTATGTGCTGGCTTTTAATAAGGCAAATCCTGTCAACAAATTAAATTCGTATGAAATTAAAGAAATATTTGACGGTAAAATAACGAACTGGAAAGAAGTTGGTGGTAAAAATGAACTCATTGAACTTGTGCGGTTAAGCGATTTGACTAAATATTATACCGAAGCCGAACTAGGAGCTAACTTCGAGAACATTCCTGCCAAAGCAAGTGAGTTGACTGCTAAGCATCCCGGCATTATTTTATTTCTTCCCAAAAGTTATGTGGCTAAAAACTTCAATGGAACCTTGTTGAAACAGGAAACATTGCGGCCGGGCGATTTCTTCGGTGGAAAAGAATGGTATCCTACTGCTACACCATCGGCTCAATATGGTTTACTTCCCCTTTTACTCGGAACAATATGGGTAAGTTTGGGTGCAATTCTTTTATCATTGCCTTTTGGAATTGCCGTTGCGGTTTACTTGGCCGAAATTGCTTCCATGCGCATTAGAAATATTTTGAAACCCCTAATCGAATTATTAGCCGGAATTCCTTCAGTTGTATATGGTTTTTTTGGATTGGTGGTAATAGTTCCTTTTTTGCAAAAATTATTTCAACTGCCGGTTGGCGAAACGGCACTGGCAGGAAGTGTTGTGTTAGGAATTATGGCTTTACCAACTATTATTACTGTTGCTGAGGATGCCTTGCGAACAGTTCCAAGAGCCATGAAAGA
>JBBQMQ010000277.1:0-6025 GCA_038329115.1 Bacteroidales bacterium | reverse complement strand
TAATAATTATTTTCTTCGTCTTCACTTCCAATTTCCTCTTGTTCATCATCAAGCTCCGAGCCGGGCACGTCTAAATCAGCACCAGATTCATCTTCGTCAAAATCTTTTTCGTTATTTATACCCGGTTTTTCATTCCGCTGTTTCATTAACGATTCATCCTCAGGGTCAATTTCTATTTTCTTTTCTTTACTGTAAATATCTTCGTCGGCAGGGTATATTGGATAAGCAGTAAATATAAATTTATCTTCCTCTGTCTTTCCCTGAGTTTTAATTTCTTCATCACTTAACTCAGGAACTATAGGCGGTACGTTTACTTTATTTTTATTTTTGATTTTCATTTTTTTTCTATTTAATCCGGACTAATTTGTCGGACAACAAAGGTGAGCTACTTTGAATATATAAACATTACACCTTAATGGAAAATTATTACATCAATCACACTTTTGTCTGTATTTTGTACTCTCATATTTTCCAAAATTTCTGAGCCTCTTTTTCAAATTTTATCATAGGGATTTAAGACCAATTCATTCATATTTTTTTAAAATATTATTGAGAGAATCTAAATACTCTGTTAGAATTTTAATGTTGATATCCTGATTGCTTTCATTTGGAATTGTAATCTGCATTTCGTCCAATTGTTTCGATAATTCAGGATGTTTTTCCCGAATTTGAGTTGTTATTGCTAGTATTTTAGCATTAAGTTCCGTTTCTGTTTGCATAATATTCTTAAATTAAATTGCTTCTTTTGTAATTTTTCATCAACACAGATTTCCGTGATTCATTTTTCTCATGAATCACGGAAACTATTTATAAATGCGTCCGAGGAACCAAGCCATTTTCTCATGTTCCTCAGGAATTGTTTTTACTACTTAACTGTATTTTTTAAGAATATTGTTGAGCGATTTCAACTGCTTTCTTAAATTTTTAATATTAATTCTCGCGTTGTTCTCATTGTAAATAGGAACTGGAATTTCATCTAATAACATTGTAAGTTCAGGATGGTCCTCCCGAATTTGCATCGTGAGCGCTGAAATTTTATCATTAAGATCTTGTTCCGTTTTCATGATTCAGTTGAGTTGAATCTGTCATTGTTTTATAAACTCCAACAGGTCTGCATTGAGTTGATCTTTATGCGTATCAGCCAAACCGTGCGAACCTCCCGGATAGATTTTTAGTGTCGCATTTTTGATAAGTTTCAACGCAGCTTTCGCCGTAGTTTCTATCGGCACAATCTGGTCATCATCGCCATGAATAATCAGTGTGGGAACATCAAATTTTTTCAAATCTTCGGTAAAATCTGTTTCAGAAAATGCCTTGATACATTCATATTGGTTTCTCAATCCGCCCATTATTCCCTGATGCCAGAAAGACTCCCGCATTCCCGAGGTAACATTGTGATCTTTACGGTTTGCTCCAAAGAATTTTAAGGATAAATCCATGTAAAACTGGGAACGATCAGCAGCAACTCCTGCCCGTGTTTTATCAAACGTTTCAATAGGTGTTCCTTCTGGATTGGCTTCTGTTTTCAATCTGAGTGGAGTAACGGCACTTAAAAGCACAATCCGGGCAATGCGTGAAGTTCCATGTCGACCTACAAACCGTGCAACTTCACCACCACCGGCAGAGTGTCCAACGAGGGTTATGCCTACCAAATCCAGTTTTTCAACTAATTCCGATAAATCATCGGCATAAGTATCCATATTGTTGCCGTCCCATGTCTGGTCAGAACGTCCGTGCCCACGCCTGTCGTGCGCTATACACCGATATCCGTGCGAAGCCAGGAAAAGCAATTGCGAATCCCATGCATCGGCACATAACGGCCAACCGTGACAAAAAACGACCGGTTTGCCTGTACCCCATTCTTTATAAAAAATTTGGGTACCATCTTTAGTTATTAATGAGCTCATACTGTTTAATATTTAATTGATATAAAATCATATTCTCCGGCTTTTGCCGAATTTTATTGTTTGAAGAATTCACGAACATACGCGACAAGTTGACCATCAGTCATTTTACTTGCTGTTTCAACACCGGCAATACGATTGCCAAGTTTGTTTACCTCCATACGTTTTTTAAGTTCACCTTTCGCTTCACCCGGTCCAAATATCAGAACGGATGTGGCATCGCCCAAACAGGCTATGACCTCATCATAGTACGTTTTGAGATTGCCGGTAAATGCCTTCTGACGGCTATCGTCTGCCGGCACTTGTAATGGTTCAAATGAGCCCTTGAGGATAGAATCACCTGAACGACGCAGTTGTTTTTCAACATCCGATCCGATAACTTTTATCACTTCATCTTTTTCCTTAATAGTTATAATTATAGTTTTGCTATGGTCAATCCATAAACCTGTCAGTGTTTTCATCTTTTTTTATTTAATTTTTTAATAATTCGTCCTTTTTTTCTTCAACTGAAATATTCCGTACTTCATCAAAGAAAGGCGTACTTTTCAATTCTACACATTTGGCAGCATATAAATAGAGCGCTGCCGACCAGGTTTGCCAATCTTGCCCCATTGGTAAGCCGGTTTGTGCTTTTATCCATTCATTAAATCCGAATTTCAAGTCCTGATTTGCTCGCAGTTTCATGAGTTCGGTAAGTACCAGCAATTTTTCCTCCGCCAGTTTATATCTCTTTGCAGCTACCAGTGCAGCCACGTAAAATCCGCAGATAAACGGCCAGATGCCACCGTTGTGGTAATCCCCGGGATTATTGAATTGTGCATAACGCGAATGCCAGTCGGGATCTTCAGGATTTGTATAGGGGAAGAAATTTGGGGGCAAGTCAACGGCTAAGTCTCCCTTTTTTTGCATTGCTTCGGTTTCTGCCTCTATCCACGAAACCATTTCATCAGCACGGCTAGCTGAAGCAATTCCAGAAAGAATCGCCAAACTGTTTCCCATCAAATCAAAACGTTCGCTGCTATAAATTTTATACGACCAAAAGGCATAATAAGGTTTATGTGGAACCAACAATCCTTCGTGTACATGATGATGAATTTCTCCGGCAGTAATGGTAAACCTGCTCATTTCTTCGCGAACTTTCTTTGCTTTTTCGTTCAGTCCAAGAAGTCGGAGGTAACTGTAAACGACCGTATTGACAAATAATCCGTAACCGATAACCCATTGTTCATCGCGCCAGTCGCTGGTGGGTTGTTGAGCCACCAAATGCCGGTCGGAAGGACTTTGATATTCCATCCAGGTAAGTGCTTTTTGAGTTGCTTCCAGCAGAAAATCATTTTTGCCGGTTACTTTTCTGAAAATACCGACTCCCATTAAAAATAACGGCGTGGTATCACTTGCACCCCGGTCTTCTTTATCGTGAACCAGCGACGGAATGTGACCGTGTTCGGTTTGATTTTTTGCCAATGTTTCCAACACCAGTTGAATGCTGTCCATCAGCTTTTTATTGCCGGAAACTGCAATCCCCAAAATTGAAAACATCAAATCGCGGGTATATGGTTCGGGGTATCCCCAACCTGCTGTGCGTGGTAAACCGTGATATGTTCCGTGTGCATTGTGTAGCAATACTTCAAGAGCTGCTTTCTTTGCTTCTTCAACATTCAATAAATCAGATGCTTTCATGCGCTTATTTTTTAGATAGTTGCAGCATAGAACTTGTCCCGTTTATTAAGGGACTCGTTTCATTTCTTCTTTTTCTTCTTCGACTTGGCCACATCGAATGCAATGGCAATGGCTTGTTTTTGTGAAGCCCCCTAAATCCCCCATTAGGGGACTTCTAGATAGCTTTGTTTAAAATAATGCGCATTGTTCTTTTTCAGAATCTTAGTATTAAAGTCCCCCTTTTCGGGGGATTTAGGGGGCTTTAATAAATTCCCATCTTATCATTCATTATCTGTACAAATTTTCGAGCCACAACGCGGTAATCAAAAAATTCGACAGCACGTTCGCGTCCGGCTTTGCCCATTTGGTCGCATAATTCAGGATCATTCATCAGTTGAAGCAGGTATTTGGCAATATCATCCACACTGGCACGGTAATCCACCGTTCGAGGTTGATTGAAAATCACTTTATGCTTGTTTTCAAAACCCGATTCACTTCCAAGAATGACTTCATCCACCACAATTTGCTTGGCCACTTTAACCAGAAAAGCCGTTTTTCCATGTATCATCGTATCCAGCATTCCCATGGCATTGATGCTGATAACCGGCTTTCCACACGCTCCGGCTTCCACTTGCGGCATTCCGAATCCTTCAAGTCGTGATGGTGCTGCATAAATGTCGCATGCACCAATCAGATACGGCATAAAGTTCCGCGAAATAGTGTTGGTTGCATAAAATACATTTTTTTCAATACCGAGTTGAGTCGCCATTTCCAAGTCAATCATATTTTGAATTTTGGTTCGCGGTTGCGGCCAGACTTTACAAACATATTTCCAATCAGGAGCTTTGGTATCAATTATGGCGAATGCCTGCATCATTTCCTGAGCACCTTTTGAAGCTGCATCTCCTCCGATAGTTAGAATCATTTTCTGATCCGGTGAAACGCCAAGTGATTCACGCACAGCTAGTATCTTGGGATCATTTTTATCGTGGGGCGTAAACAAATCGGTATCGCAACCGACCGGTAAAACCTCAATTTTATTGGCATCAATTCCATCGCGAACATACATTTGTTTTACCCAGTTTGATGTTACCAAAATGAGCGGAAGCGCATTGAGTATTTCCTGATAATTGGCGATATATCCATCGGCAACCAGCCACGGAACAGGCTGAATGCCATATCGTTGCGGGTGCAGAATCAACTGCGGCGTGTGCCCCCAATAACCTACACCAACTACCACATCCGGTTCGAACCAGCGATAATACCATTCTTTTTCCTGTGCCGATTCAAAATGCACGGCATGTGCATCAATCCCCATTTCCATTAATCCCTTGTAAAGCAAATCTCCCTGAGTTGCCAGTCCGCCCGGTGAAGGTGGATAATCATACAAAACTAAAACCTTCATATACCTTCTTCGTTTGTCAACCAACGTTTTGAGTCAACCGGATTAGTGAATTGCCAGAATGATTCGCCAATCGGCGTGGCTTCAGCTTCCCAACTTTTTTTGTCAAAACCGTATTCATTGGTCATGATATTGTATTTTTCTTCCCAGATTTCCTTTGGTAGTTCATAATAAATATTGGCTGTTTTAATCGGTTGCGGAAGATATTCTTTACCACCATCCTCGTAAGCAAAAGTCCAAAGTTGGTCAGCTTTTATTTTTCCCGATTCCCAAAGTGTAATTACCGCTTTGCTCACTTCTTCGTGCCGTAGATGTTTTGTATATTCTCCGTTTGGATCATGAGTAATAATCATATCGAAATTATCAACCGGAAATAGTTGTAAAATAGCACATTCCACTTCGTTTTCATCCAATGGAATCTGATCAGGACCATCGTCCAGATCGCCCATTACTCCTTTGGCGCCAAGCTTTTTCAATGCTTCAAAAAAACGTGGTGCACGATCCTCATCACTTCCTCTTGCTAAGCAAAGAACAAACCATTTCCATGAGGGGTGAATCAAAATGGTGCCACCGGCCCACAACGTTTCATCGTCGGGATGAGCCACAATGACGATAACTGATTTTGGAATTTCATTTTTCATTTTTATATTTTTCCATGGTTAATCGTGCCATTAAATAACTGACTGTTGATTCTGCACCCTGATTCAGGTTCACATTGAATTCTTCCAAACCGTCGTAACAACCACCGGTGCAAGGATTATAAATGATCTGATTCAAGCGGTTTTCACCTAAAAACCAGTTGAAAGCAATGACAAGTTTTTCGAGATATTCCTTCTTTTGAAATTCATCATAAAATTTGTCCAATGTCATAATGGTATAAGCCACATCAATGGGCTGTTCGCCAAATTTTCCGGGCTTTTTCCCTCTGACGAAACGACTCTTGTTGGAAACGACTTCAATTCCGTTTTCATTAAAAATTTGGGATAATAGAAAATCAAACGATTCGGTTGCAATTGCCTTGTAAACCGGTTTACCGGTTACATGCCATGCACACAACATA
>JBBQMQ010000276.1:0-6056 GCA_038329115.1 Bacteroidales bacterium | reverse complement strand
CACTGGTTTTCGTTGGAATTAAAAGATTCTATTTTCTTTGAGATTCTGGCTCTTGCCATCATGATTTTCTTTATCTACTATTTTGTGAAAAATATAGATCATTGGAAATCATATTACACTTATGAAAATATTGCAGTTGCTTTTTTTATTGTTTATGTTCTTTTTATTGTGGTTTCGTCAACCATTTCGCGTTATGAACAAATTAATAACCGTTTATTGGCTCCGGCCTTTTTACCTCTTTTGTGGATTTCTACGTGTCAGATTCCCAAATGGAGAAAATATGTGTCTCACCGACAATTGAATTTAATTTTGCTGGTATTTATTATTGGAATTTCAGGATTACTGATTGGAAGTTATTTTGCTATTAATCAAGAAAATATATCATATATGCAGGAAACTGGTATTCCCGGCTATAGCGAAGATACATGGCAAAAATCAAACATTGTTAATTATCTACAAAAACATCCGGAAATTTTTACAAACGATTCCATTATCTACTCCAATCACAACCAGGCAGTATATTTTCTTACACGCAATTCTGTGGATGCTTTACCCGAAAGAGTTTACAAAGGAGAAGTAAAGGATTTTCAGGAGGAAGAACCTTGTATTTTGATATGGTTCAACCTCGATTTGAATCCAGATTTGTTGAATCTAAAAGAGATAAAGAAATTAAAGAAAATGAAAAGGGTGGCTACGTTTACTGATGGTGCTATTTTCAGATTAGAGAATAAATAAATATTTTTTAATCTGTAGTCAGGATATCTTTTTAGGTATGGTTGTCTGAAATTCTTTCAGATAGAAAGGTTCAAAATAAGCAGTGTCAACAAACTGCTTTTCATTGAATGCTTTTTCAGCAAATGTAATCATGTTTTCGGCCAGCGGAACCAGGTTTTCAAGAAAACGTGCATTGGAATCGGTAAGCGTGGATTTGCATTTCTCAGCTCCATTTCCGAAGAAATAAACCAGTTGATTGGCAAGCAGTTCTGCATACGAATCGGAAGTAATGATATCGGCTGAAATGTCACGTTTAATTTCTCCTTTTGAATTATAAAACGCAGCATAAACTTCCATTCTTCGGGCATCAATCATGGGGCAAAACAGCGCGTTTTCTTTATCTGCAATTGCTGCCAATGCCTGAACAGTCAATACTTCGAGCGTGCTGACTGCAATAAGGGGAATATCCAGCCCGTAACACAATCCTTTCGCCGTAGAAACACCAATTCTCAAGCCTGTATATGAACCAGGACCGCTGCTAACAGCCACTGCATCAAGTTTTTTATTCACAGATTTGAGTACTTCAAGAGCTTCTGCAATAAATACACTCAACAACGCAGCGTGATTCATTCCTTCTGCATTCGATTTGGAAAATAAGCAAACAGCATTTTCGCTCAGGGCAACGGAGCAAACATTGGTAGAGGTTTCGATATGGAGAATTATCATTTATTTACGAATTTGAATTTACGATTTCAGATTACAAAATTAAGCATTTTGAGTGGATGAAAAAAATCCTCAATTCCAAAATGAAAAGAGGATTTTTGTTTGAATATATAAATGCCCAATCGTAAATCTTTAAATTGTAAATCGTAAATTATTTTATCGTTACTTTAAGCGGACTTTTAGCAGTTTCAGCAAACTGATCTAAAGCTTTAAACCAATCTTCGTCAGTCGGAAAATGCCATTTGCTCCAACCTGCACCAAAATAATAAGTAAACTGATCGCCAACTTTGTACGAACTGGTCAGAAAACCATGTTCAACTTCTTTTTTTGCTGTATTTACTTTTGAAGGAACAAAAACTCCAATATAATCCCTTCCTGAAGGGATTCCGGCATCCGAAACAGCATCTTCTGCATAAGCACTTGTGCCATTCGCAGCATTTTGTTTCAAAATTCCTTTGCCATCATGCAATGTCATTCCTGCAGCAAGTTCCATTTTCTGTGCTGCACCCGTATACGTTACAACAGCTTTGTTCAGCAATGAACCTGCATTTGCAGTAATGGTAAGTACCTCTTTATAAAACAGATTGCCAACTTTCACCGAATCATAAGTCAATGAAAATGTCGTACGAAGGGATCCTACTTCAATTACTTTATAACGATCAAAATGATTGCCAACCCAAAGCTTACCTTCAGCATAAGGCGTAATTCCACCACAACCCAATGTATGAGCCACTTTGTAAAAATCCAACCCTTGTCCGTGATCGATGTGATACGAAATTTTATTAAATTCTTCGTCTTTATAGCGCTGATCAACTACAAGAATGTCAGTACGTTTTGCCCAATAATCCACTCCATTGCTCGGATTTTCCTTTGCAAGTGCCGGACCGTACACGCGATAAGCCGCTAAATCATTTTCCCATGCAAAATCGTCTTTACGTTCAGGAACAAACCGACCGAACGTTTTGGCTTTTACCGGAGCTGGTTTTCCTTCACTCAACGTGTACGTTGAAGAAGCTTTTGCTTTTACATCGGCTTGAAAAATCAACGAAACAGGTTTGTTATTTTCATTATAAATCAATTGATAACCAATTTCTTTGCTTTTTTCATCTTTCAGAATGTATGATTTTGAGTCAAAAGAAACTTTCAACGATTTCAGACTGATTTCAACAATCTCGCCTTTGCGGTCAAATGCCAATGAATTGGACACCACAACGGTTTGCTTTGCAAAAACTCCCGAAACGAGTAGGAGTGAAGCCAACAATGAAAATACTGATTTTTTCATTTTAAATAGTAAATGGTAAATGATTAAATAGTAAATTATTTTGGTTGTTTTCCGATATAAGCCAAAATTCCGCCATCAACATACAGAATATGTCCATTCACGAAATTGGAAGCGTCAGAAGCCAGGAATATAGCAGGTCCCTGCAAATCTTCCGGAGTTCCCCAACGGGCTGCCGGTGTGCGTCCGATAATGAAAGTATTGAATGGATGACCGTCTTCACGCAATGGAGCGGTTTGTGGTGTGGCAATATAACCCGGGCCGAGGCCGTTACACTGAATATTGAATTCACCGTATTCGGAAGCAATATTTTTGGTCAGCATTTTTAGACCGCCTTTGGCAGCTGCATAAGCCGAAACTGTTTCGCGTCCCAATTCGCTCATCATCGAACAGATATTGATAATTTTTCCGTGACCTTTTTTAATCATGGCAGGAATTACTGCTTTTGAAACGATAAAAGGACCATTCAGGTCAATATCAATTACCAGACGGAAATCAGCCGCTGACATTTCGTGCATGGGAATACGTTTGATGATACCGGCATTGTTCACCAAAATATCAATTACTCCAACTTCTTTTTCAATCTGAGCAACCGTGGCATTTACGCCATCTTCGTCGGTCACGTCGCAAACATAACCATGAGCGGTAATTCCATCAGCTTTGTAAGCTTCAATGGCACCATCTACTTTTTCCTGCGACAAATCATTAAATACAATGGTTGCACCGGCTGAAGCAAAAGCTTTTGCCAATCCATAACCAATTCCGTAGGATGCACCTGTAACAAATGCAATTTTTCCTGTTAAATCAAATGGGTTCATAATGTTCTTTATAGCCCCCTAAATCCCCCAAAGAGGGAATTAAGAGAGATTAGTTTAATTTAATTCATATAAGAAAAGTCTTTAAGTCCCTTTTGGGGGATTTAGGGGGCTTCTACCGTAGTTCTGTGTGTTTATAAAAATCCTGGTCGCCATAATCCAGATTTTCGCCTGCCATGCCCCAGATAAAAGTATAATTGCTGGTGGCTGCAGCGGAGTGAATTGACCATTCCGGTGAAATAACAGCTTCATCGCCTTTCATCCATATATGACGGGTTTCGGTTGGTTCGCCCATAAAATGGCAAACGGCATTTCCTTCGGGAACTTCAAAATAGAAATATGCTTCCATGCGGCGACTGTGCGTATGAGCCGGCATGGTGTTCCAAACGCTACCGGGAGCCAGTTCGGTCATTCCCATTTGCAATTCGCATGTTTCCAACACCTGATTTACAATCATCTTATTGATATTCCGATGGTTTGAACCTTCCATAGAACCTAATTCCATAAGCAATGCATCTGCTTTTGTCACTTTTTTGTCAGGGAAAGTTTTGTGAGCAGGAGCGGAGTTGAAATAGAATTTGGCAGGATTTTTTGCATCGACGCTTTCAAAAGTCACTTTGCGATTGCCGGCTCCTAAATAAAGAGCTTCTTTGTAGCCTAATTCGAATGAAACTCCATCAACCGTAATTTTACCCGCACCACCTACATTGAAAGTTCCAAATTCACGACGTGAAAGGAAAAATTCTGATTTCAACGGATCGATAGCTTCAAGAACAAGAGTCTCATTTACAGGCATTGCACCACCAACCACCAACCGATCGTATAAAGAATATACCATATTTACCTCATCAACCGAAAATATTTTTTCAATTAAATGTTCCTTGCGTAAACGTGCAGTATCATAGTGCTTTGCATCTTCAGGATGGGAAGCGTACCTGATTTCGTAGTTTGTTTTCATAAGCTTAATAAAGATTTATCTTTTTAAAATATTTGACAAAGATACAACTTTTTATAATTGGTCGACCAATCATGTTGTTGTAACCTGATAAATAAAACATATTTTAAAATAATTTAAATATAGCCGTTCCTTTGTAGGTGCAAAGATAGTAAAAACAAATATATTTGGTATACCAATTTTATCCAATAATTGATTGATTTTGTCTAAAAATTAGCTTTTTGGAAGGGAATACGCTGGAAGGATTATTTTATTTGAAATAACCACGAAAAGTTTACGGAAACATTCAGATTATTCGATGTACTGAAATAGTCTCGTTTATCGTTGGAGAAAATATCACTTAAACTATAATTGGCCCGAGCATCCAGTTGAATAACATTTCCTTTAATATTGAATAGGAATCCGGGACCAGTACATAATCCATAGTCCAAAGAATTTTTAATTTTTGTAATTTGTTGAACGCTAGTGGAATTGGTTGTATTGTTGATTAATTCTTTCTCAGAAATAAGGTAACTGATTTTTGGTCCGAGATTAAAGAAAAAACGACTTCTTTTTCCAAAATACAGATGTGTCATAAATGGAAATTCAATATAATTCAACTGTCTGGCATATAGTCCGTTATTTTCTTTCCAACCTCGTTGGCTATAATTCAATTCTGCCTGAATCCCAACATTTTTTTCAGCAATGAATCTGAACACAACTCCACCGTTATAACCTTGCAAATAGCTTTGACCTACCGATGGGCTAAACAGAACCATGGATTGGGTAACACCAAAAGTAGGGCCGATATAAATTTCGGGTCTTTCAAGTAGCGCCTGAGACATTACCTGAAACGAACATGCTAAAAGTACAATTAAAAGGAGTTTTTGCATTTTGAAAATATTACTCGGTTTTATCTTCGCCCATGTAAAGTTCTTGATTCACAAATCCGGAGCCATTGGAAATTCGTTTAAACAATGGTTGCGATTGAATCCATTTAAAATTGTTAGTTGAACCCATTTTCTCAGTAAACTTAGTTCCATAGCGGTTAATAACTGAAACGAAATAATTTGTCAGATCATAACCCAGCAAATCGTACCTAGGGACATCTGAACTTGCCTGTCGTTTGAAAAATTGTGCAAACTGAACATCAAACTTACTTAACTCAACCGGATTTAAATTTGGAGTGAAAGGAGAAATGTAAATATTTTGAATTAGTTTTTCGGTTTGATTTAGCCAACTGTATTGTTCAAAAAGTGAAATATTGTATTCTTTCTGTTTTTCCTTTAATGCAGGTAAAAATGAACTTACTATTCCATATTTATCAGTATTAAAAATAATAAGATTTTTTTCTCCACGTTTCAAAACCTTTGAGAAATCAGTATTCCCGTAAGTTGAAAGTTGAATACGTGAAAAGGTTCTATGAGCTCTTGATAATTCATTTTGCAAATTATCTGTCCAGTTTTTTCCATCATCAAAAGTGTTCACATCCTGAATTTCAGCAAAAATAATATGATAATTTTTCAATTTTCCAAGTAATAATTCGCTTGAAAATTTGAGATTTGCCTCGAGACCCGGATTAAATTGAAAC
>JBBQMQ010000275.1:0-6064 GCA_038329115.1 Bacteroidales bacterium | reverse complement strand
TGATCTTAAAATTGTAAATTTGCGTGCTTTTGCAGGACCTAAATTGCGTTTAAATAGTGGCTCAACATTTGATTTTCAAAATATCACAGGAGGAAATTTCGACACATCAAAAATTGTATCTGACGTAAAGGCTGCTCAACTTGGTCTTGAAATAGGTGCCGGAGTAGATGTTTTAATGTTGACGCTCGATGTTCGTTATAATTTGATAGGCAACATGTATACTACTAAAATAGGCAGTATTGACTTACAAAACTTGCCATCCAATACATTTGTTATTTCGCTTGGTTGGAAAATATTCTAACAATCAGCTACATTAATTTTCTAAAATGTCGGTTTCTCAAGTAGAGAAACCGACATTTTTAATGCTTGTGTGTCTGCTTTTCTGTTATCACTAATTTTAGTATCTTTGCATTTCGAAAAAACTACTTCAAAACATGAATTTAGAATCAACACTTACAGCCTTAGTGACCGATGCCGTTAAAACTCTTTACGGTCTGGAAACTGAGTCAAATCAGATACAACTTCAAAAAACGAAGAAAGAATTTGTTGGTGATCTCACGGTTGTCATTTTTCCTTTTGTGAAAGCAGCCCGCAAATCACCTGAACAAACCGGACAACAAATAGGTGAATATTTACTTCAGAATAATCCTTTGATTTCTGATTTTAATGTAATTAAAGGATTTTTGAACCTGAGTATAAGCAAGAATTACTGGCTCGAAGCATTGAATGAAATTCATGCGAATCAGAATTTTGGAATTATTCCTGAAACAGATAAATCAGGCTTAATGATGATAGAATATTCATCGCCAAATACCAATAAACCACTTCATTTGGGCCACATTCGTAACAACTTGCTCGGACATAGTATTGCCGAAATACAAAGGGCAAACGGTTGGAAAGTGGTAAAAACAAATATTGTGAACGACCGTGGAATTCACATCTGCAAATCAATGTTGGCATGGAAACTATTTGGAAACGGCGAAACACCTGAAAGCTCCGGTTTGAAAGGAGATCATTTGGTTGGAAAATATTATGTTATTTTTGATAAAGCTTACAAAGCGGAAATCAAAGAATTGATGGAAAAAGGAATAGGAGAGGAGGAAGCTAAAAAAACAGCTCCGCTTATTCTAGAAGCCCAGAAAATGCTCCTTGCTTGGGAAAACAACGATACGGAAGTTCGCGAACTCTGGGAAACCATGAACGGTTGGGTTTATGCCGGATTTGACAAGACCTACAACCAAATGGGAGTGAGTTTCGATAAAATTTATTACGAATCTCAAACGTATCTAGAAGGAAAATCGGAAGTTGAACGCGGCGAAGCAAACAAGGTTTTTTATCGTCGCGAAGATGGCTCGGTTTGGGCAGATTTGACAGGCGATGGTTTGGATGAAAAATTGCTACTTCGCGCCGATGGAACCTCGGTGTATATGACTCAGGATATCGGAACAGCCAAACTTCGCTACAACGATTATCCAATCAATAAAATGGTTTATGTGGTTGGAAATGAGCAAAATTATCATTTTCAGGTGTTGTCTATTTTGCTTGATAAACTTGGTTTTGAATGGGGGAAAAGTCTGGTACACTTTTCTTATGGAATGGTAGAACTTCCTGAAGGCAAAATGAAAAGCCGTGAAGGAACTGTGGTTGATGCTGATGATTTGATGGATGAAATGATTCAAACGGCCCGTGAAACGTCACAAGAGCTAGGAAAACTGGATAATTGTACACCTGAAGAAATAGAAGCAATTGTTCGCATGGTTGGATTGGGTTCACTCAAGTATTTTATTCTGAAAGTTGATCCACGCAAAAACATGACTTTCAATCCGAAAGAATCGATTGATTTCAATGGAAATACCGGCCCGTTTATTCAATATACTCATGCCCGAATCAAGTCTGTATTGAGAAAAGCATTTGACCAGGGAATCGATTTCAGCAAATTAGAAAAAACAGATTTGGATATTTCTGAAAAAGAAAGTTGTCTGGTTCAGTTGATTACGGAATTTCCAGCTGTTGTTCGTCAGTCCGGTGAAGAATTTAGTCCGGCATTAATCGCGAATTATATTTATGAACTGGTGAAAGAATACAACCAGTTTTACCATGATTTCACCATATTGAAAGAAGAAAATCCGAGTTTGAAACAATTCAGACTTGTTCTTTCTGAGACTATTGCCAGCATTATCAAAACCGGCATGAGGTTGCTAGGCATTGATGTGCCGGAGAGAATGTAATTAGTTTGCAGTTGACAGTCAATTATTTGTAATTAATACCCAAAATAAATTGAATATGAAAAGAATCAAACAACTTTTAGTATTAAGCATTTTCGTACTTTATATTTCGTCGTGTTCCACAGGTAAAACGGCTTATCAGCGTGGCGATTATTATAAAGCTTGTATAGAATCTATTGATCGGTTACGCTCCAATCCAAACAGCAAAAAAGCACAAGCGGTTCTGGTTCAGGCTTATCCGTTGTTGCAAAAAACAGCTCAACGTGAGATTGAAAATGCTTTGTTGGCAAATGGTTCAGATAAATATGATGTTGTGGTTTTTCAGTACGAAAAGTTGAATCAACTGGCAAATTCTATTTTCAATTGTCCGAAAGCATTGGAACTTGTTCCTAAACCTTCCGAATATATCGCGGAAATGGCTCAGGCTAAGCAAATGGCTGCTGAGAATGCCTATAATCTTGGTTTAAATGCCCTGAATGCCGGTAGTTTGGAGCAAGCACGAGTGGCATGGCAATATTTTCAGAATGCCAACCGGTATGTTGCCAACTATAAAGATGCTTTGAAAAAAATTGACGAATCACGTTATTATGCTACATTGCGGGTGATAGTTCAAAAGCCATATACCAATGCTAATTTTCAATATTCGGCCGACTTCTTTTATAATAATCTGATGGCAGAAATTCGGGAAAATACTCATAACCGTTTTATCCGGTATTACACGCAAGATGAAGCTCGTCAGGAGAATATGAAAAATCCACATCAATATATTGTGCTTAATTTCGAAGATTTCTCCGTTGGAAATATCCGTGAATCAAGCAATACCACTGATTTGAAGCGCGATAGTGTAATTGTGGGAACTGTGAAAGTTGAAGGGAAATCATATAATTCCTATAATACGGTAACGGCAAAATTAACTACGTTGCGTCGAGAAATTTCATCGGGTGGTGTGTTAAGTCTGAGGATTATTGATGCGCAATCCAATCAGGAATTGCAACGTAAAAACTTATCGGGAAGTTATGTGTGGAACACGACGTGGGCTAACTTCAAAGGCGATGATCGTGCATTGACTGATGAGCAGAAAAAAATGTGCAACCGTGAACCTCAAATGCCGCCTTCTCCTCAGGATTTGTTCATTGAATTTACAAAACCCATTTACAGCCAGGCAGTTTCATACATTCGGTCAACATACACAAGATATTGATATTTTTGATTTTATTCCAACAAAAAAACGCCTCGATTGAGGCATTTTTTGTTTTGATGGGTCGAATCTATTCTTCCTCTTCTACAACTTCAACGTTCGATTCAATTTCAAATACAGACAATTGACGGCGGAAAATTTCGTCGAGTGAAATCTGGAAAGTTTCTGTATGAGCAATGCCGGGAATCAGGGTCAAATGCTCAAGAATAATCTGTAATAAATGACGGTTGTCTTTGGCGTAAATTTTTACAAACATGGAATATTTTCCGGTTGCATAATGACATTCTACCACTTCCGGAATTTTTTTCAATTCTTCTACAACAGAATTAAACATTTTAATGTCGCTCAGCGTAATTCCAATATATGCACAGGTCTGAAAACCAACTTTATATGTATCAACAACAAACTCTGATCCTTTAATGATTCCTGTGTTACGTAATTTTTGAATTCGTTGATGAATTGCAGCACCGGAAACATTGCATTCGCGGGCTACTTCCAGAAATGGAATTCGAGCATCCTGCGAGATCAACTGAAGTATCTTTTTGTCTAATCTGTCAATTTGATGTTGTGCCATAGTATTATATTTATCTGAATATTGGTTAGCCGGTTTTAATTATCGAAAATTTAATGCAAATATATTTAATATTTTTCTATTTCGCTCTATTTTTCCAATAAATTGATAGCTAAATGTGTAAAAATATACGATTTAACGATATTTCCCTTCGTTACAGTCTTTCAAAACACTTAAATAGCTCTGATAACGGGATGCGCTGATAAAATGCTTTTTCACTGCTTCTAAAACTGCACATTCAGGCTCATGAACATGTGTGCAATTTGCAAATTTACACTTCGATGAGAAAGAGAATATTTCTTTAAAATAATGCCCTATTTCAGCTTCTTCCATATCAATGGTGCCAAATCCTTTAATTCCGGGAGTGTCAATGATATGTCCACCGGATTGCAGCTCAAACATTTCAGAAAAAGTAGTTGTATGCATTCCTTTATTGTGATACGAAGATATTTCAGCCGTTTTAGCAAGTGAATTTGGTGCAATAGCATTAATTAAAGTTGATTTTCCAACGCCTGAGTTTCCTGAAAAAAGTGTGGTTTTATCTTTTAGAAACAAAATTAAATCATCAATATTCGTAGAGTTTTTCGCCGATATTTTAAATGTTGGATAATTCAGTGATGAGTATAAATGTACCAAGCCGTCGAGAAATTCGGTTTCTTCGTCGCTAAAACGGTCAATTTTGTTAAATACAATACAAGCAGGAACACGATATGCTTCAGCAGTTGCTAAAAACCGATCGATAAAAACTGTTGAAGTTTGAGGATAATTTACAGTTACAATCAACGCAACCAAATCGAGATTGGCCGCAATAATCTGGGATTGTTTGGATAGATTGGAAGAGCGGCGAATAATATAATTTTTCCGGTCGTTTATGGCGTGAATCATGGCCGTTCCATCTTCGTTTTTCTCAAATTGAACGATATCACCCACGGCAATAGGATTCGTACTGCGAATTTCCAACATGCGAAAATGACCTTTTATTTTGCATTCGAATAATTCACCACTATCGGTTTTCACCTGATACCAACTGCCCGTATTTTTTACAACTAATCCTGTCATATTATTCAGCAGTAAGCAGTAAGCAGTAAGCAGTAAGCAATAAAAGGTAAGCAGTAAGCAGCTGATCTGAAAGTTTAATCATTGTATTTTTCATTTTGTCATTATCTAATTATCACATTGGCAAAAAATTGGCACTAAAACGCTTCAGTGGCAGTTATGTAAAATTGTAATTTGTTATCGTAATTATTTTTAGCAAAATCGACCCTTAAATGTACTCGTGCATCGTTCAATCTATAACGTAAACCGGCTCCATAAGCCATTTTCAATTTGTCGATTTTATAATCTGAACTATTCATCACATCGCCAACCGAACAAAAAATAGCAGCTTTCAACCTTTTGTAGATTGGTAACCGATATTCGGTTTGTGCCATAAACATCACGTTATCGCGATACATTCCCTGTCTGAAACCACGCAAAAAATCGCGTCCACCCACAGTTGGTAGTAATTCGAATGGAATTCCGTTTTCCCCAAATATCCCGTCGCAATAAATTTGCCATGCAAACACATGCGAATTGAAAAGTGGAACAAACTGCCTGTAATCAAGTGTAAATTCCTGCAATGAATATGTACTTCCCCAACCGGATTTCGAAGCGATAAAAGAAGTTTTTGCAAAAATACCACTTTTTGGGTAAAATTGGTTATCTCTGCTGTCATAAGCTGCAACTATTCCGATGTTCATCTGTGAAAACGGTTCCCAACCTTCGCTTCCAAATTGTTGGAAAATACCGGTTTTATTTATTTCGAAGAGAGAGTCTGTTAATAATTTTTCGTAACGAAATGAAACGGAAGCACCAATCAAAAAATGGTCTGAGATAATGTATTGTGGCTGAATGAGCAACGATATGTTTTGTGACGTAAAAGCTTGTTTTGTTCCGGTCGGTTTATTCCCAATTCCAAAATAATAATCGGGATAACTCTTGAAATTCAAATTTGAATATAAATACCATTTATTTGAATTGAAAAATATTTTGGGTGTAGCGTTAAATGTAAACTGGTTCAAGAACGTATAT
>JBBQMQ010000274.1:0-6074 GCA_038329115.1 Bacteroidales bacterium | reverse complement strand
ATCGAGATAATGCGTGGTATCCTGACAAATGATAGTATGAAGCTCTGTTTTGAGCGATGCAGCTTTCTTTCCTTCCGCTGTGTTGTAGTATCCCGAAGGAACTGAGGCATTAGCGGAAAGTGTTATAATAAGAAAGGAAATACTGAAAGTTGCTTTTCTCATAGAATGATTGCTAACTACTAAGCCCCCCAACCCCCTAAAGGGGGAGTTTTGGAGCGTTATGCAAAGTTAATTGGTAAACATATTGCCTTTTTTGACCACTATAGTAAATTTCACTACTTTTTTGTAAATCAATAATATACTTTATCGGTAAAGATTCCCTGATTACTGCTGACCTGTATAAGATAAATTCCATGGTGTGCAACTGAAAGTTTCATTTCTGCAGCAGTTGAATTTATAGTTTGAAGCCGTCTGCCAATACTATCCATTAGCGTAATTTTACTGTTTTCAGGTAAGTTATTTAAAACAATACCTTCCGATGTAATGCTCCAGCTTAATTTATAGTTCAGTTGTTGTTCCACGCCGGCAACTATTTTCGTACGTACCTGTATCGGATTGGAAACCGCTACGCCATTTCCTTCGGGTGTGATGGTATAATAATAGGTTGAATCCGCCAAAAGGCCTATCACCTGATAGTTCAACACATTTCCCACCGACTTTGGATAACCCGTCACCGAAACTGGAGTTTGAACCGATCCTTGTGTCTGTACTTTCACATAATCTACATAAACACGTATACTGGTAGCCGCCGACAAGGCAATAACCGATGTGGCTGTGCTTTGTGGAATATTCACAGTGAAATCCTGATTCGTAGCTCCTGTTGTCCATACTGCCAGCGGCTGATTATCAATCGTGGCAGTCAGTTGAGCTCCTGTATCGCTGTTGTATTGTTTTGCTCGTACAGTCAGTACAGTTCCCGAGGTGGATAGATTCAGCGGCGGAAAGGTTATTTTCCCCGGGTTACTTCCCGATGCCAGACGCATGTTGCTTGCCAGTGTATTATCGGAATAACCAGTGCTTGTCCAACCTGTCGGAAGTCCGCTTAAAAAGTCTTCTTCCAACAGCGTTTTAGCCTGAGTGGTACCACTGCTCTGTAACGAATAAACATTCAGTGAATATCCTGTAGCAGCAGCCGAGGTTGTCCAGTTAGAGGTAAAACCGTTAGGTTCTATTGCGCTGGCAGGCAGTGCCTGAAATTCATCCGACGAAACACCTTTCAGATTAATGGTTGTAGAAACAATTCCACCACCCGAAATAGTGACTACAGCCGTATGTGTCCCAACTGCCTGAAACACATAATTAAGTGCTATAATATATCCAGCCTCGGCTTGTGCTTTGGTTATGGTTGCAGGATAAACGGAGAAAAAGGCTGCATTTGTGCCACTTAAAGTTACAGTCAAATCGCCTGTAAGATTAGCTGCTTTTACTAACAAACCCGACCCCGACCCCATTTGGCTAAATATTTTCCCTAAATCAACTGTTGTACCATTTGCCGGAGTACTTAAATAGGGATATGTAACATTTCCATCAGTGGTGAAAGGCGTTGTGATAAGATTCCCCCAAACATATTCTGACATCAATGGATAATCAATATAGGGATTGCGATTCCCCTGAATATTATACGCTTCGTTGGTACGTGTAATTTCTTTCTGGCTTACCGGGTCTTGCCTGCTCCATTTAAGCAATAAATCTACAGTCCATTGTTCAAAAACCGGATAGGTATTATTGTCGAGCTGATTTACAGAATTACCTGTCCAGAGTGTTGCATAATCTTCGTACGCCGTGACCATATACATATACATGCGTGCAAAATCACCTTTGTATTCGTCGGCTGGCTCCCAGGCATCAATTATACCACCAGGGCGACTATTAGACTTTCCTACTTTAATAACTCCATTTGTAAATGTTACAGTTCCATCTACTACGGCCATCGGCCAACTACCTTTCGATGAATTGGCACTGCTATTTGATGGACATAAGTGTTGTACATCTTGTGCAGCCTGACGCCCATCGCCCCACCAGCTTTTAGCAAATGAGTGTTCGATATTCATACCACTTGCGGCGGAATTTCCATTAAAAGCTACATGATTATTGGAATACATATCCCATACAGTTCCGTCTTCTGGACGAACATCGGTTTTGGTAAATGCAGCCCAGGTACTTCCTGCTCCGCTCCCGTAACTGGGAACATTGGCGGTTTTGATAATTAAATGCAAGGCTGTTTTAAGCTCTGCCTGTTTTTTGCCAATGGCCGAATTATAATATCCTGCAGGAATAGTGGCGTAAAGACTCAGGAAAGAAAGAAGGAAAAACGATAGAAACAGGGAATTCTTCTTCATACTATTCTACTACAATTGATTGTTTAAAAAAAGGGAATCAGCATTTTTACTGCCGGTTCCCTTTCTTGTGCTATATTGGGATAAGTTCTTATTTACTCACGATAAACTTTTGGATAGTCTTGCGGTTCCCCGATATGAGTTGCAGCAAATACATACCGTTTTTCAGTTGATCTACTGAAATGGTACTGCTTAAGTCAAGTTGGTTTTGAATCAAGGTTTGACCGTTCAGATTGTAAATGGTATAGGTCAAATTCGTTTCGTCAGTATTAATGGTAAGTTCGTTTTGAACCGGATTGGGCGACAATTTAAAGTTGATCTTCACTTCATCCAACGCCGATGTAAGCGACCAGGATTCTCCTTTATGTGTTCCCCAGATATATTCCGCTAGTTCGGGATGATCAATAAACGGATTGCGGTTATTTTGAAAACCATAAATGGCATTATTTCTATCAGTCTCTTTTTTACTAACAGGATCCTGACGACTCCATTTTAGGTATAAATCGATACTCCAGGTTGCTAATGATGGATATGTAGTATGATCAAATGTGGGACCACCAATAAAAGAGGTCATAATATTTTGATAACGGGTAGCAAAATAGAAATACGTACGGGCAAAATCTCCTTTGTATTCATCATCGGGTTCAAACACAGTTCCAGAATATTCGGCAAAGGTAGAACTACCCAAACGCCCTTTTCCGCCAGACAAAGTTGTTCCTCCGCTACATTCACCATGTGGATAATTGCTTCGTTGCCCATTTACTTTACCATCCGTAGGGTAAATATGATGTGCATCACTTACCATTGGTGATTGTTCGCTAAACCAACTTTGTGGGATAGAATGTTCACGGTTGTAACAATCACAAACAACTGAATAATTACCACATTTCTTCACGCCGTGTGTCCAACTGCAGGTCGAATACATATCCCACACTTTTCCATCTGCAGTTAAATCGCTTGTTGGGTAAATGTTATATAAACCATCGTACCCAACATTTGCAGTTCCTGTTGATATTATGCTGTAAAGTTGTGTTTTTAAAGCAGCTTCGGTTTTTCCTACTGCAGCATTATAATAACCTGTTGGTTCTACTGCAAAAATGTAAAGCGAGAAAGATAAGAGTATAAAAGAGAAAGTTTTCTTCATAAATAACTTATTAAATAGTATATCCATCTTTTTCAGGCAAAGAGGGCTGCAAATGTAGAGAATCTATTTTGAATACTAAAGATTTCTCGATGTTTTAATAGTTTTTCGCATAATAATACAGACCAAATGTGTTTTAGCCTCTTCTTCTTTCCAGTAAAATCATCATCATAAGTCCCAGCAATATGCGTTCTTCTTCCCCTTTTTCGAATTCCTCAAGTTTTTCTATAACAAACTTACTGCCAAAAAAGGAAGCAATTTTCCGCAACCGGGCAACTTTCTTTCCATCCTGGCGTGCAACAGCATACGAGGGATGAAAAAAGTAACCTGTAAAGAAATTCACAACAGGAATATTACTCATAAGTGAATCCAATACTTTAGCCCACGGATTTTCTTCCCTTACAAACAACACTTTCATTTGCGATTCGTCAAAAATATCATAATTCGCTTTCCATATCGAAGCCCAACCCTTGCGGGCTACCCGACCGATATCTTTTCCATTCTTATCGGTAAAAGCATACGAAGCCGAAAAGTCGAGCCACTTATTTGCATTAATGGTGTACATCACTTCCGAGCGACTTTCATCTGTAAAAACCTGAACTTCTTCAATAAGTCGCATCATTTTCTGACGCACATAGGCCACCGTCATATCATTAGCATCTTTGGTAATAAAATCATTACTGAACGTGTTGATTTTGAAAGTGAGATCGAGAGGGAATTTCAGTGGATTCATGTTTGGTATGTTTGATTGATTAATAAATGACACATTCTATCATTACAGGGAAATGATCGGATGGATATGTTTTATTGGAATATTTATCGTTCAGAACTTTGTAACTGAATACAGTCACACTTTTGCAAAAAATATAATCAATCCGCTCCGAAACAGGCAACATTGATTTGGTGATATCATATCCATTAAAAGTTCCTTCCGAACCTTTTGCGGGGGTTTTCGTAATTACTCTCGAATCGTCCAACGAACCGGCTAACGTTTTATACATCTCAGTTGCTTCCGGTGAAGAATTTAAATCACCAACAAACAGAACAGGTGAATCTCCGGCAATAGTTTTTATTTTCTGTACAATTAGCTTCGCGCTTTCAACACGGGCTTTTACACCCAAATGATCGAAATGAGTACAAAACACAAAGAAGGTTTTGTCATTCAGTTTGTCATGTAACTTTGTCCATACACACATTCGTCTGAAAGCCGCATCCCAGCCAATACTAAGTATCTCGGGTGTTGGCGAAAGGAAAAAAGAGCCGTAATCGCGAATGGTGAAACGATTTGTGCGGTAAAAAATTCCAATTTGCTCGCCGGCTGTTCCCGGTTGGTTGTCCCGTCCCTTTCCAAAGTAGGTAAAGCCGGGAATTAATGCTTTCAAATCGGCTTCCTGTTTTGGATTCCCTACTTCCTGAACTCCAAAAATATCAAATTTATATTTCTTTATAAGTTTTGCTACTTGCTTTTTACGATTATCCCACGAGCGTGCAGCCGAGTCTGCCGGTGTTTGCAACCGTATGTTGTAGGTGGCAACATGCATTTTTGTTTCTTTGCCCCAAATAAAGGTAGATCCCAGCAAAGCACAAATCAATATGACGATGTTTATTTTTTTCATTGTTCTGCAATTTTATTTCTGTGTTTCATGTAACGCATCAAAAGTAGATAGAATTATTGAATATGAGTTCAAGAAATGATGAATAATTAGTCGAAAGGTTTATATGCTTTTGTGATATTTGAATCCGAAATAATAGAAACGAAAGGCAGAAATAAACAAGGGAATACCCATAGCCATATAAAAAAACGAAAGGTAATTGACGGGAACAATGCCGGTTACCCGAAGTGTAATTCCAAAACTCATCATTATTGACATCAGGAAATAACTTTTCCAGTTAAAAAAAGAAAATGCACATGGACGCTCCTGTTGTATATTCAGTATTCTATGCGTGTGTTTCAAAGATATTTTCGAAAACATAAAAACATAGAAAAGTATTCCGGCAAGCAAGCTTCCGGTTATTTTTTCCCAAAGCATTCCAGACTTTAAATTAAGCATTGTAAAGCCTCTCGACAATAGCATTCCACCTGCAAAAGTCCATACCAGTGCAGCAACAAAAAGCAAATACCGTTTTGGAATTCCCGGCTTAATACGTTTCAGAAAGCTATAAAATTTAGTCATTGGATTATTAAATATAGAAATCAAAAATAATACATTAATACTTTAGAATTTGATTTTTTACAAAGAATAACATTAAATCAATCAAATTGAACTTATTGCAGAACCCACTTCAAAAAACAACTTTTCGATACATCACATTTTTTTGTTACTTTTGCAAAAAATAATTTTATGGAATTTGATATTGTTATTGTGGGTTATGTAGCCGGTTTTTGCACTGCTGTGGCTCAGTTTCCACAAGCTTTAAAGGTAATTAAAACCGGCGAAACACACAGTATTTCCATTGGCATGTATACTATTATGACTTTTGGTATCCTGTTTTGGTTTGTCTATGGGCTTTTAATCCCCGATCTTCCAATGATTCTGGCCAATGGAGTTTGTTTAATTCCTTCGCTGTATATACTTTACATTACAATTCGTAATTTG
>JBBQMQ010000273.1:0-6091 GCA_038329115.1 Bacteroidales bacterium | reverse complement strand
ATACCTAGAATTATGAGTTTATCTCAAAATCCAGTCATGGGTCAAATGGCAAAATCATTTGCTAACGTGAACACGTATGTCCATCGCGGACAGAATGTGGTTAGCTCCAAGGCGTTCAACCGCAAGGACAAGAACACCGATGCACAAAAAGCCCAACGGGCTAGTTTCAAACTTATTTCGGATGCGTATCAATCGCTCGGTGGTTTTGCCGATGCGGGTTTCCCTGTGCGTCCCGAAAAACTGTCGCCGTTCAACTACTTTATGCAGTTGAATTTGCCGAATGCCATCGATGCTTCGGGCGATGTGCCTGTGGTTGATTTCAGTTTGTTGCAGATTGCTAAAGGGTCTGTGTCGTCGGTGTACGTTACTTCGGCTGTAGTTGGACAGGGTACAGTTACGCTTACTTACGAGTCGAACACCGAATTTCCGAATGCAAAGCCGGACGATGTATTGCGCGTGATTGTAAAAAAGAAATCGGGTGCTCTTTACTCGGCTCAAAGTCCGCGCGGGTCAGAACTTACCGGCACTGTGGAAGTGCCTGTAACCAATGCTGCCAAAGTGGATGTCGAATGCGTGTATGTGTTTTTGACTTCGAAAGACGGTCAAAAAGCATCGAATTCGGTGTATGTTCCTATCAATGATTAATGGTAAATGATTCATTGTTTTGCAATTCAGAAAGATTCCCTGCAGCCCGTGAGGGTTTGTAGGGAATTTTTTTAGAAGTTAGCTGGTATTAAGCTATAATACGTCCTTCGGACACCTTCTCCAAAAATGGGAGATAAAAAAGTATTTTTTGAACGCTATGACGCTAAGGCTGTAAGCCGGAAAGAAAAAATTCACTGGTTTTTCTTTGTTCATCTCGACAATGAACGATTAATAACTGCTATTTGAAGCAAATCCATAGCGTCGTCGTGTCTTTGAGCCTTTGCGTACAGAATATCAATATTTGTGTATAAAGAGTAGATTTGGGCGTTTGGGGGTCATTATAGAATTATTTTTTTTATTTTAGTAAAGTAAAAGTAAAATCACATTTTAGAAATTATAAAAACTCAATTATATGAATGAAAAAGTTCGTTGCCTGATTATCGGATCAGGTCCTGCAGGCTTTACAGCTGCCATTTACGCTTCGCGTGCCAATCTGTCACCCGTTTTATATGAAGGAATGGAGCCCGGTGGACAATTAACTACTACAACTGAAGTAGAAAATTTTCCGGGTTATCCTGAAGGTATTACCGGACCTGAATTAATGGAAGATTTAAAAAAACAATCACAACGATTTGGCGCTGACATTCGCTTTGGAACTGCAACAGCAACCGATTTTTCTTCAATTCCTTATAAAGTAACCATTGATGGAGAGAAAGTTATTGAAGCAGAAACTATCATTATTTCAACCGGCGCAACTGCAAAATATCTTGGTTTGCCGGATGAAAAGAAATATGCCGGTTCAGGGGTTTCAGCCTGTGCAACCTGCGACGGATTCTTTTACCGTAAAATGACGGTTGCCGTTGTTGGCGGTGGGGATACAGCCTGCGAAGAAGCTACTTATCTTTCTGGTTTGGCATCGAAAGTCTACCTCATTGTCCGAAAAGATTTCTTACGGGCTTCCAAAATAATGCAGGAACGTGTTTTGAAAAATCCAAAGATTGAAGTCCTTTTTGAACATGAAACAGTGGGATTAACCGGTGAAGGTGTTGTGCAGGGCGCAAATCTGATAAAACATCGGGGACAAAAAGATGAAGAACAAGTTCACATCAACATTGATGGCTTTTTCCTGGCAATAGGTCATAAACCCAATTCAGACATTTTCAAACCATGGATTGAAACCGATGAGGTAGGTTATATAAAAACAATTCCGGGTACCACCAGAACAAATTTATCAGGAATATTTGCAGCAGGCGATGTAGCAGATTCACATTATCGACAAGCCATCACGGCTGCCGGTACAGGTTGTCAGGCAGCCATCGAAGCTGAGCGATATCTATCTGAAAAGGGAGTGTGAAAATTGGTTAATTTATTAATAAAAAATTTTGCTTCGTAATTTAAACTACACGCTTAAATTTTATATAATTTTATTACTACATGGGCTGTAGTAATAATTTATACATATTAAATAATTTGTCATCATTCTGAAAGTCAAATATTTTGGAATTAAATTCAATATATCGACGAAAACAGCCTTTTAATATTTCTAAAAACCAATTATATTGTGTTTTAGGAGATATTTTAAACTTATTTAACCAACTGCCTTTCGTTTTCTTATATTTTGTAAGTATTTTTGTGCGTTAAAGTGTTTTTAGTTTGAAATTTATAGAAAAACATAAAAATATACGCACTATGAAACAAAATAAGTTTACAAATTCACAAAAAGTATTTTTATTAGTAGCCAGTCTTTTAATCTCCCAATTTATAAGTGCAGTTGTTATTGTCAATTTTCCTTTAGATAACACTTACACTAATACTCCTTCAACTTATTCTGCTGGAAATAGTGGTGTGAGATTTGGAACAACTACGGGAGGAACAATAGGTTATTCTTCTGGTGCAGGAGCAACAGTCAATTCATGGAATACCACTGTTGGAAAAAACTGGTATACAACTGCAATTAACACATCAAATTTTTACTCGATTACAGTATCAGCACAAGTAAAATCATTAGCAAATAGCGGACCAAAAGACTTTAAATTGCAGTACAGCCTCAATAATTCAACATGGATTGATGTACAGAATTTACCCATCATGCCTACAACATTAACAGCTATTAATCCGCCAATAAATTTACCCCCTGCCTGCGCCTTTCAATCAACAATTTATATAAGAATGGCTACAAGAGATTTACTTAATATGGTAGGAGGAACCCTTACTGCTGCTGGAACTTCTTCAATTGCAGGCTTAGTGATTGCAGGCGATCAATTAATTGCTCCAACAACTCAAACGTCCTTCATTAGAGTAATTGCCATTACCCCAACATCGATTACAATCGGAAGTACACCAGGAACCAGTAATGGAAGAATAATACTTATGAATAAAACCAATACTTTCACCGATCCCACTGACAATTATAATCCTGGTACAAATCCAAATTATAGCGGATCTGGTCAACAAGTAATTTATAATGGAAGTGGAACTGCATTAACGATTACAGTTCCGAGTTCAACAAGTGAATATTGGTTTAGATCATATGAATATGCAGAATATACTAATCAAAGACGTTACCTATTATCCACTGCCGCTGATAACCCTAAACAATGTCTACTTGAGTCAATAATTTTACCTACTTATACGAATATTAAACTTACAAAGGCTCATCTTGGAGGTACAATCACAAATCCACCTTCGGGAACAATAACCAATAGGGGAATCTTCTGGAGTTTAACTCCGGGGGTTACAGTAGACGATAATAAAGTTTCAGAGAATGGAACTTCCACGGGACCATTTTCTTTTTTGGTTTCGGGCTTAGACAGAAGTACCACAATTTATTTCAAAGCATTTGTAGAGAATTTATCAGGAACTTCCATCTCAGAAGAAGCCAACTTTCCAAACATACCAGTTTTTAGTGGAACCGGCAATTGGGAGAATCCTTCACGTTGGAATGTTTTGGAAGTCCCCGGTTCTGCAAATACACCAATAGGAGACTTCATGGATAGTCCTGTTATTGATGGAATCTGTACTGTATCTTCCTCGATAACAGAATGCAATGATTTGACAATTAATAATGGGAAATCATTAATAGTAAATCCGTCACAATCTCTTTCAAGTTTAGGAACGCTAACAAATAGCGCTAGCAATTCCGGAATTCTTATTAAATCGGCCAAAAATACTCCTAATGGTTCGTTAATATGGGCTAATGGTGACCCTTCCGGAACCGTTGAAATGTGGTCTAAATCATACTCTGACACAAGATACCATTGGCAATATTTTGGAATTCCGGTTACAGGAATTAATGCAGGAACTCCATTTAGCGGAACTGGAGTTCGTGTGCGAAGATACAACGAAGGTAATCACGATGCAAGTGGCTTGGATGTAGGTCTTTGGCTTCCTTCTGCTCCCGGAGCTTCCATGGCAACGACTAACGACCCAATGTTTCCTATTGTTGGATATGAAGTCACTCAACCATCTGAAAACAAATTTACCTTTAGCGGAACGCTTAATCACAATGATATCCTTGATTATTCATTAGGATATACTGCCATTGCTGATTGGAAAGGAGATAATATTATTGCCAATCCATTTACTGCAGCAATTGATATCACTATTGCTGGCGGTATTACTTCAACAAACACGGATGGAAATTTCTATCTTTATAATGCCGGCAGCAGGGACGAATGGAATACAGGAGGTGCAGGGATTACAGAACTTAGTCCTGGTCAATATTTAGCATCAAATGGATCTTATGCAGGTCAATTAGGAACACCTGCTGAAATTCCTTCCATGCAGGGATTCTTAGTAAAAGCAACTGGTAGTGGTGCAACCATTACCATTCCATATAGTTCGGTAAAGCATAACACCAAACCACAAAGAGCACCACAAATCAAACAATCAGTTATCGTTGGAACAAGAATAGATGTTACCGGAGCAAAGTACTCTGATAAAATGTGGATTTTTACTTCTGATAATTGTACCAGGAAATTTGATTGTGGTTATGATGCCGTTAAATTGCTAGGTTCTGCTTTAACTCCGCAATTATATGCTAGTGAGACAGAAGGCGACTATCAAATCGATGCAGTTAATGATATGAATAATACATTATTAAGCTTTCAACCCGGAAATGAGACAAATCTTAAATTAAAATTCACTCATCAAAATCTGGAATCAAAATATGCAAGTGTTTATTTAATAGATTTACTTGAAAACAAAACAGTTGATATTACCACAAGTGGTGCAGAATATGCGTTTACAGCTATATCTTCACCTACTTCTACGCCACGTTTTAAAATTGTAACTACTCCCGCTAATGTAACGGGAATAGATATTCCAAATGAAGTTGTAAATATTAAAATGTCTTGTTCACAAGGAACTTTATTTGTACAAAATCTTACAGGCAAATCGGGGAATATTGTTTTATATAATATGGCCGGCATGACAATTCGTAATGTTGTTTTAAGACCGGATGGAATTACAACTTTGAATAATTTGGATTCTGGTGCTTATATTGCAAAAGTAACCACTGAATCAGAAAAAACAACAGAACGTTTAATTATCCGCTAAATAAGGTAATATGAAAAAGAAATCAATAGTTGCACTATCAGTTAGCGCATTAACTGGAACCAGTTTATTGTTAGCCTTAGTGTTTTCGCCACTAAGGGGATATTATTCAGATGATACTACCTTATTGGACAAAACTCAAGCAATTTCAGGTGTTAACTTTAATGGGAAAATTAAGAATGCTCGTAATTCAAGAAGTTATCAGGTTTTATCTGGTAATAGTTTTGATATTTCTGGAAATTTAATTTCTACTAAGGGTTCCTCACGCAGAAATGGATCTGGAGGAACAGCTTCTGTTAATTCAGAAAGCACCCCCGGAATTTATTTTGTAAATAATGCTGCTATCAAAGGAGCAAGAGGATTTGGAAATGAAAACAATTCATCTGGAAACAAAGCAAGTAATGTAAGTGGAAATGCTATAGGGTTGATAACTTCTACTTCATTATCAAACCAAAAAAAACAGAACTCAGTATCATCTAAACCTGGTTTCATTTCTACAACCGCTGATTTAACTTTAGCCCAAAAATCAGGGACTAAACTTAATGCTGGCAGTGGACCTCCACCAGATAGCGGCAATGGAGATAATCCAACACCAACGCCAAATCTCCCTGTTGGAGATGGAGTTCCGTTTATGTTGATGCTGGCAGTAGCTTTTGGAAGCTGGAAAATAAAAAATTCTTTCAATTAATTGGTTTAAAAATTATTAAATAGAGGTGATCAAATGGTTGCCTCTATTTTTTTTGCATTTTTTGGTCTATAGGTCAAAAATCAGGCTATTTTATTATTTTATATGTCATTTGAAAATATAAGCTATTTTTATATCAATTTGATATATTGATATTTATAGAGAAATAATGCCTCCGTAAACTCATTAGAAACAGTGCAATTAAGA